>DWUX01000189.1 GCA_019120545.1 Candidatus Blautia stercoripullorum
CTGGATAACACCTGTAACCTGCTGATAAGAACTATAGTCCATCTGAAAAATCCTTTTTTGTTTATCCTATGTAGAAAAAAGGGAAAAGTGAAAATGAAAATCCATGGATAAATTTGCTAATTCCCGGACAGACTAGAGAAAAAGGAGGAATATACCATGTCAATTTTATTTGAAAACAGTACGACCAAAGAAAATCTTATGCGGGCCTTTGCTGGAGAAAGCCAGGCCAGAAACCGCTATACTATGGCTGCTTCCCAGGCAAAAAAAGAAGGTCTTGGGGTTATTGAGGCAGTCTTTACTTTTACTGCCAATCAGGAGCGGGAACACGCAGAAATCTTCTATAAACATCTTTCCCAGGTAGCCGGGACCAGTATTGCTATTGACGGTTCTTATCCGGTGGATATTTCCCAGGATGTAGCAAAACTTCTCCGCTTTGCCCAGCATAATGAATTTGAAGAACACGAAGATGTCTATAAAGCATTTGAAGAAAAAGCCAGGGAAGAAGGCTTTCCTCAGATTGCTGCCTCCTTCCATATGATAGGAGCTGTAGAGAAAACTCACGGAGAACGTTTTGGCCTGTTTGCAGACCTTCTGGAACAGAAGAAACTTTTTGTCTCTGATGTAAAGACTTCCTGGATGTGTCTGAAATGCGGCCATATTTACACTGGCACAGAAGTACCGGAAAAATGTCCGGTCTGCGGTCATGACAGAGGATATTTCGTCCGGCTGGAACTGGCTCCCTATACTACTCTGGAGAAGAAATAAGCAAGGAGCCGGGCCGTCATGTAACCATCTGTTGACTAAAGAAAAGAAGGAAAGCTTCTGCCCGGGATCGGGAAAATCCCTGGTCCCGGGCCAAGCTTTCCTTCTTTTTCTTTATAACTGTTTTCCTGTATAAATACAGACACTTCTGGGATTCATGACATAAAGGTTCTGATCCAGAAGCTCCTCTTCTCTGATCACAGCCTCTCTGCCTCTGGAAGTATCTATAATGGGTACCCAGCAAAATCCCTGGGGAAGCCGGGGGAGTTCAATCTGTGCCTGTTCCCACCAGGCATTGATCCCCAGATAAAGGATATCTTCTCTTCCATCCTCTTCCTGTCCGGCGAACATAATCCCGATCGTCCTGGTATCCGGTCCGTACTCTTCCTGCCAGGGTTCTGTCCCATGAAGACTGAGAAATGGGAAACCGCTGGAACTGGGACTGGTATCTTTTCTCAAAATTGTATGGTCTTTCCGGAAATGGATCATAAATTTAAAAAATTCAAAGATCTCTTCGTTATCCTTTAACTGCTCCCAGTTCAGCCAGGAAATTTCATTGTCCTGACAGTAGGGATTGTTGTTTCCAAACTGAGTGTTTCCAAATTCGTCCCCGGCCAGGAACATGGGAGTGCCTCTGCTGCACATCAGCACTGCACAGGCGTTTTTCATAAGCTGGCGGCGGAGGCGAAGGATCTCCGGATTTTGGGTATCTCCCTCTTCCCCGCAGTTCCAGCTTCGGTTGTCATTGGCTCCGTCGGTGTTTTCCCATCCGTTATCTTCATTGTGCTTCTGATTATAGGAATAAAGATCATACAGAGTAAATCCGTCATGGCAGGTGATAAAGTTTACAGAGGCATTGTCTCCTCTCTTTTCTCTGGGATAAAGATCCGGAGAACCCAGGATCCGCATAGCCGCCGCTCCTGCCAGGCCACCGTCTCCTTTCAGGAAACTTCTGAGATCATCCCGGTATTTTCCGTTCCATTCAGCCCACCGGTTCCAGGAAGGGAAACTTCCCACCTGATATAATCCTCCTGCGTCCCAGGCCTCTGCAATAAGATCTGTACTGTACAGAATAGGGTCATAGGCCAGTCTTTCCAGAAGGGGCGGCCGGCTCATGGGGGAGGAATCTTCGCTTCTTCCCAGAATAGAAGCCAGATCAAACCGGAAACCATCCACATGATAACTGGTAGTCCAGTAGCGCAGACAATTCAGGATCATATCTCTTACCATGGGATGATTACAGTTCAGGGTATTGCCGCAGCCGCTGAAATTGTAATATTTTCCGTCAGGAGTCAGCATATAATAAATGTTATTGTCAAAGCCTTTAAAAGAGAAAAAAGGCCCATTCTCATTTCCTTCTGCCGTATGATTAAAGACCACATCCAGGATCACTTTGATCCCGTTTTTATGAAGATCCCGGATCAGCCGCTTCAGTTCTGTACCTTCCCGGTTATACTCCTGTTCAGAGGCATAACTGGTATTAGGCGCAAAAAAGCATACCGGATTATAGCCCCAGTAATCCAGAAGCTTCCGGCCGTTTACAGTACGCATGTTCCGGGTTTCGTCAAATTCAAATACCGGCATTAGCTCTACCGCATTGATCCCCAGTTCCAGCAGATAAGGAATTTTCTCACGTATCCCCTCGAAAGTGCCCGGGTGCTTTACACCGGAACTTTCGTGGCAGGTAAATCCCCGGACATGCATTTCATAGATGATACAGTCCTGGAGACTGGATACAGCAGGTTTCTTTTTAGGGATTTCCCAGTGAAAGTTGTTATGGACCACTCTGGCCTTATAGAAGGAGTCGCCTGCAAGCTGTTTTCCCCATTCGCTCTGGCCGGTAACTGCCTTGGCATAGGGATCCAGAAGATATTTTTCTCTGTCAAAAAGCAGCCCTTTGGAAGGATCCCAGGGACCGTCGATGGAATAGGCATATTCAAATTCATCAGCCTTCAGGCCAAAAACAAACATAGAATACACATTTCCTACCCGGTAATCCGGCGGAAAGGGAATCCTGGCGTAGGGAACCTGGGCCTTTCTGTGGAATAAAAGAAGTTCACAGGAAGTACCGGAATAGGTAACCAGAGTGAAGTTTACCCCTTCAGGCAGGGCAGAAGCTCCGTTGATCTCATAAAATCCCGGTCGTATCTTAAAACCATTGACTTCGTCGATTGGCTTTATATTATCACCGGATTCAAGCTCAATCCCGGCAAAATCCTCCAGAAGAAGATATTCTTCTTTCTGGGGAATAAGTTTCTGAGAAGTTCTGTTCTGATTTCTGTTCTTTTTTGCCATCTGAACGCTCCTTTCCTGTATTAAAAATAATTTTATCATGTCTTTTAAAAGAAGTACAGGACTCCTTCCTTGGGAAATGTATAATCTGGGAAAATCTGTGAAAAATAGTAACAGCATTAAAGGAGCGATTGGTTTATGATCAGTGAAGATTTGATTCAACAATTTGTCAAGGAAACCGAACTGTTTGAAGAGAGGATCCAGGCCTTCGAATCCGGAGAAATTGACCGGAAAACTTTTAAAGGGATTTCCGGCCGGTTTGGCTGTTATGCCCAGAGGGAGAAAAACTATATGCTCCGTCTCCGCTTTCCGGGAGGCAGGATCTCAAAAGAACATCTGGCTTTTCTTGGGGAAAAGACAAGAGAATATCCCCTGGAGCTTATGAAGATCACTACCTGCCAGACCATCCAGGTACACAATCTGTCCGCTTCCCAGGTGGTTTCCCTTATGCGGGAGGCTCTGGAGCAAGGGATCATTACCATTGGAGGAGGCGGGGATAATCCCAGAAATGTAATGGCCAGTCCTCTTTCCGGTACAGACAGAAAGGAAACCTTTGACGTACTGCCTTACGTAGAAGCAGTCAGTGATTATCTCCTTGGCCGTATGACAGAACTCCACCTTCCCAGGAAGCTGAAAGTAGCCTTTTCAAATACCAAAGAAAATCTTACCCATGCCAATATGCGTGATCTGGGATTTATAGCCAATCCTGACGGGACCTTTTCTGTATACTGCACCGGAGGACTGGGGCCGAATCCCAAAATGGGAGTTCTTGTGGAGAGACATGGAAAGCCAGAGAATGTAAGCCTTTATGTCAGCGCTATGCTCCGGCTTTTTACCAGGTACGGAGATTACAAAGTCCGGGCAAAGTCCAGAAGCCGTTATCTTCAGGACACTCTGGGGGAAGAAAGGATCAAAGAAGAGTATGTCCGATGTCTGGAGGAAGCCAAAAAAGAAGAAACTCCCTGGCCGGTTTTCTACGCTCATCCGGTATTAAAAAGTGGGGAGGGGGAAATCGAAGGCCCCAGGATCTTTCCTCAGAAACAACCGGGACTTTATGGGGTTTCCTATCATCCTATAGGAGGCTGCCTTACACAGAAAAATATTATGGTGCTCTGTGAAGTATTGAAAAATATCCCGGATACAGAGATCCGCCTTTCTCCTGACGGGACTATGTATCTCCTTCATCTCACGGCAAAGGAGGTGCCCAGGATCCTGGAAGCCACAGGAGGGGGAGGAGAAAATCTTTTTGAGACCAGTACCAGTTGTATCGGCGTCCCCATCTGCCAGCAGGGACTGGGCTGTTCCCAGTGGCTTTTGTCCCATTGTATTGAAAGAGTGCGGAAAGAGAATTTTCCTGACGGCGTCCTCCCCAGGATCCATATCTCCGGCTGTCCCTCCGGCTGCGGCACCCATCAGGCCGCTTCACTGGGATTTATGGGATGCCGGAAAAAAATACGGGGAGAGACGGTTCCTGCATTTCGGGTTTTCATCAATGGCCAGGCACAAGAGCCCGGTTCCAGGATTGGGGAAGAGGCAGGTATCCTGCCGGAAGAGGTAATCCCGGAATTTCTGGCTGAACTGGGAAAGACCATACAAAAAAGCCACAAAAGCTTTGAGGAATGGCTTCCGGAAAATAAAGGTCTCTTTCTGGAGCTGGTGCGAAAATATGAAGAACCGGTTCTGGATTTTGAAGCATAAAAATATACGGCCGGCAGTCTCAGCATCGGTTCGGAGGCTGCCGGCCTATTTATGTAACAATTTTCCTCAATATCAAATATATCCTCCGCCGGAAGATATCCCTCCGCCGGAACCTCCCCCTGTTCCCAGAGAGAAAAGTGTGCTGACTACGTTCCACATAGCAGCAAAAATTCCGTTATTAGCAGTACTCAAAGGCCTGGACAAAACTCCGGTGACCAAAAGGATCAGAAGGATCAGCGTGCAGTAAGGACGTATCCTCTGGTAAAAATAGAAAACCCGCGGATACATCTGCTCTACTACGTTGGATCCGTCCAAAGGAGGAATAGGAATCAGATTAAAAACTCCCAGACCAATATTAAGCACAGCAGAATAATAACACAACATAATTCCTACAGATACGGCACTGTTCCCCGAATTTCCGAAACGCATAAGAGCGCCGCAGATCAGCAGAGAAAGAAAAGCCGTAAGAAAGTTGGCGAAAGGGCCAGCAAGAGAAACCCAGATGATCCCCTGCCGCTTATTCCGGTAATAGGCGGTATTGATCCGTACAGGTTTTGCCCAGCCCATATGGAAGAATAAAAGACACAAGGTTCCGATAAGGTCCAGATGTCTGAGGGGATTGAGACTTAACCGCCCTTCATACTTGGGGGTAGGATCTCCCAGCTTATAAGACACCCAGCCATGGGCAAACTCGTGGACCGTTATGGCAATGAGCATAACCGGTACCGTGTAGATCAGCATACGGAGCTGCTGGATATAATAATTCAGATACATAAGCATTTCCTTTCTAACCGTACATGTCTGAGACAGAATGTACGGTTCTATTTAACATTTCTTATTTTCTATGCCGAATGACTTCATTCTCATATTTTCTGATAAAGATTTTACTTAAGCGCCAGACAGGATTTATGTTTTCACAATTTTATCTCATATAGCTGAGATTGTCAATTTCACCTGTTTAAAATCCACTCTTTCTGAAATAGCAAAGCCCTCTGGGGAGCCAGGTATCATAACCTGCACACAGAGGGCTGTTTTACAGTTGGCAGCTGACTTACCGGATAAAGTTGGTAGGTGTGAAGGGCTCTTTCTCAGGAAAACCATATTTTTCTTTTCCAAGAGCAATGCTCTTGATCAGAAAAGCCATATTTCTTCCTAATGTCCGCATGATCTGGCATCCTTCGATATCCTGCTTTACCTCTTCTGGAGTATTGCCATGAACCTGGTTCCAGTACTGGCTGGAGGCAATGGGCATATTGGAAATGGTAAAATATTTGTTCAGCTCGTCAAAGGTAGCTGTACATCCTCCTCTTCTGGCAGATACCACAGAGGCGCCTACCTTCATGCTTTTATCAAAACCGGTGCTGTAGAAAAGGCGGTCCAGAAATGAGATCAGTGTGCCGTTTGCAGAGGCATAATACACGGGAGATCCGATAACGATCCCATCACTTTTCTCAAATTTAGGCGCCGTCTCATTTACCAGATCATCAAAGACACACTTTCCTGTTGTGCTGCATTTACCGCAGGCTATGCACCCCCGGATATCTTTATTTCCTACATGGATCAGTTCTGTTTCAATGCCCTCTCCTTCAAGAGCAGAAGCTACTTCCATTAAAGCAGTATAGGTACATCCTTTTGCATTTGGACTTCCGTTGATCAGTAATACTTTCATCATTATAAATCACCTTTCTGCGAAAGGCACCGATGAGGTTATGAAACCCTTTTTCGGATAAGCTCTCGCTTCTTCTTTTTTTCTTTGTTATACTCCTCTTGTAGGATACTGGCATACTACAGAACCTGAGGAGGGGAGTGGCGGGGCTGTATAGCGGCAACCCCGTATTATTATAAGTCTTTCGTAACAACTGCTGTGACCTTGACGTCTACAAAACCTGGATCTACGCCTGCATCGGTATTACCGATCCGAATGGCCGTACAGAGTATAAGCAGGCTCGCTTTTCTTCCTTTTCCAAAGGACTCAGAGAATTAGCTGCATGGCTTGCCCAAATTTCTCGAGCACAGGACCGTCAAACAGGAAAAGACTTTGACAGTATCGCAGGCTTTTGAACTTCTCAGGCTTAGAGGATATACAATCACTAACCAGTAGTCACTGCTATCTCTCTATTCTTTATATTTTGCAGTTGTTTCCACCCGCTGATTGCTACTTTTCGGGTGGCTTCAATGTTATTTTTATTATACAATATCTGTCAAGAAAACTTCATTTGCTGATGGAAGCTTCAGTCCGTATCCTCTATACCAAATTCATTTTACTATTGTTATTCTATTGTTTTGCCCGCAAGTATCCTCTCTGCATCCTGACACAGAATCTTTTCTCATTTCCTTCTTCTTTCTCAAGATCTCCATGATATGGGATCAGTAATGGCATAACCGCCCGCTTAAGCTCACGTTTGATCCTTCGCTCTGATTTTGCTGAACAGCAGG
This sequence comes from Candidatus Blautia stercoripullorum, assembly GCA_019120545.1. GTDB lineage: Bacteria > Bacillota > Clostridia > Lachnospirales > Lachnospiraceae > Blautia > Blautia stercoripullorum. The sequence continues at coordinate 7,189 of DWUX01000189.1, forward strand.
AAAATTCCATCAGGAGCTGATTTTTCACTGCCGCAGCGCATAGAAACACAAAAGGACTCTGGCCCTGATTCCCATTTTTTTCTCGATATGCAATACATTCTCTGACGCAGTAATCCAGAATCTGGAAAAGGATTTCGGAAAGATCGTTCTCCGATATTGTTCCCCTATCATATTTCTGAAATAAAAAAGACTCTTTAATTCCTTTTTTTGGCATTTCTGTGCCATATGGCACAGGACGCTGTCCAGCAAATAGTCCTGACAGTAAATTCCCGCCTGTATTTTATCAAACTTATCTCTTAATGTATCAAGATACCTCCTGATTCTTTCTTCATGAGCATCCGCATTTCCCTTTTCCTCCCTTCGAATAGCTGCCATTGCAGTGATCTTCTGCATCTGTGCGTCAATCTTTTCCTGCTCTTGTTCCATACTCCTGATCTGGCGTCTGACAAAAGTATAATGAAGCTCCGTCAGCTTTTTCTGTTCGCGTACAAATATATTGGTTCTCTCCGTCATTGCACGGTATCTGAGAAACAGATATGTACAAACCATACATCCCGGAATGAATACAAGAATTGCCGGCATTCTGACAAGCAGATAAAATAGCCCATTTTCTGTATAATTTATGAATGTAGTGCCGATTCCACCTATAACATAAACTACTACGAAAATCCAAAGAAGTTTCCTGTGCCGCGGCTCATAATTTCGGATTCGCACAATCCATGGCTTCTTTAGTAAGTATAATTCAAACCGGAGCAGGACATATACAATAGGAATCAATAAAAGATCCGGCATCTGAAAAGGAACCTGTACACTTCCAAGAAAGTTTCTTTTTTCTACCCAATTTATTAGCGGCAGGATAGTACCCGTGAGGAAAATAAAATTTGTTTCCAAAGCGATCTGAAATAGGCCCAGCTTCAGCACACTTCCCTGAAAGGTATAACAAAGCAGCGCATATGTAATTAACGGGAATAATATAGAATATATAAATTGAATCTGTATAGCCGTCAATTCTTCTGTCCGGCCATAAGGCAGAAGATATTGAATTACAATGTTTTTGATCAGCAGCCCGATTCCGATCACGATATAGCGCAGCGTACGGCTCCTGCGTCTGACAAACATATAACTCGTAAAAATCATATCAAATATACAGTAATTTGCAGTTACGATAATCATTCTGACACAAATACTAAATACTTCCATTTTCATCTCCCGGCTCTGCATTAAGCACAATACTTTCCACAAACACACCCGCATCCTCATCTGTCTTAAATGTGATTGTCCCATGATATTTTACTGTCAGACTCCGGATAATCTTTGTCCCGATTCCATGCTCCTCCCAGCGGGATTTCTTTGTCATAAAGGTGACCTTCTCCCCTTTTCTTACAAAGTTTTTCATATCAATAAAGAGCTTCTTTCCATCCCTCCTTATAGAAAACCAGATCCCTTTTTCCTGTTTATCTGGTATTCTTTCCTGCGCCTCTATCGCATTATCAAGAAGATTGTGAAAAAGAGCGACCATGTCTACTTCTTCAATTATGTTATAGATATTGTCCTCTATCTCTATCACAAGAGGTATCCCCTTATCCTTACATTGTTCCTGTTTAATGGTAAGGATAACATTTATAAACTCGTCGCTGCAGTATTCCTGCTTTTTCAGGATATCATACCTTTTTTTCAGATTCATCATATAATCTGCCATTTCTTGTCCATTCTTTTGCTGTTCCAGCAATGCTTCCAGTGTCTGAATATGCTTTGCCAGATCATGTCTATATTTTCTCGTCGCTTCGATTCGGCTCTGTATCCCGGTATAGAACTCTTCCATAGATACCATATACGACTGCATAACCCTATTTTCCTGCTCCATCTCCCGAGTTTTCATTACTCCTACGGCCAGAATGAGAAATATAAGAAGCACACTAAGCAGAATTATTGTAACAATCATGTCCTTCTCCCTCTTCACGCTCTCAGGACATCTGGGTTACTGCCCATTTCATAAACGCAGCTTTGGCTATTTTTCGGTAACTACGACTGATTGTAACTTCTCTGCCGTCGTTCATGAGAAATACATCTGGAAGCATTTCCCTCACCGCGGGCAAATACACAATGTAACTGTTATGGCAGCGCACAAAATCCAGTGTAGGAAGTCCTTCTGTAAGTACGGACAATTTATCCCATATGGAATATGTACCATACACCGTAATAATATTTGTTATTCTCCCGCTCCGCTCAAAGTAGAGAATATCTGCTGGGGCAAGGGAAACTTCTTTCCCTCCGATGACAGAATAGACGAGTTTTTCTCTTGTCTGGGCAAGTTGATGAAACACTTTTCCGAAAATCCCCCCGATCCGTTCTTCAAACTGTTCTTTTAAAGCAAAAAAGACATGCTCCGTATGGTATACTTCTGTTGCGTAGAATAGATAATTAGTCAAATATACAATCTGACAATCCTTCCACTTTTTATTCACTGCAGTCACAATGTCTATGCCATTCTTTCCTTCTTCATTCTCCAGTACAATATCCATAAAAAGCATATCCAAAGGATAACCATCATAACTGTTCAATTTTTCTGATGTGGTAAAACAGATCACTTCCAGTTCAGTTTCTGTCTGAGCTGCATAGCTGTAAATGATCTTCTCAGCCTTTCTACACCAAATTGCATCATCGTCGCATATCCCAACTCTCATCTTTTGCCCCCCTGTTTTATCTCATCTTTTTTCTTATCGTTTATCTTCTCCGTACTCTATAATACGGAAGTTTTCTCGTATATATCCGGCTTCTGATAGTTATTTTTAATATATGACTCAGAAATATATTTGTCAATGTCAAGATAAAAGTATAAGCCCAATTTCATCATCCAGATACCCTGTTTATTGATTGGAACGGGCTTTTAAATTCTTCATTCCTCTCTCCTTCCCCATATGCTATAATGGCCTTATCCCGCCGCTTTGCGGCAGAATTGGAGAACATTGTGCTATGACACGTATTTTAATTGTAGAGGACGACCCTACCATCAACAATCTGATCTGTGAATATCTTTCAGAAAAAGACTTCGACTGCCGACAGGCTTTTTCCGGAACCGAGGGCCGGCTCCTTTTTAATATGGAAAAATTTGATCTGATCCTTCTGGATCTTATGATACCGGGGCTTACAGGGGAAGAGCTGATCAGCCATATCCGCAGCTCTTCCCAGGTGCCGGTTATTGTATTATCTGCAAAAACTGCCCTGGAAGACAAGGTTAGTCTTCTTTCCACAGGTGCGGACGATTATCTTACTAAGCCTTTTGAACTGGAAGAACTTCTTGCCAGGATCCAGGTACAACTCCGGCACAAAGCGGCCGGGTCCTCTCCTGCTTCTCCTTCTCTTCAGTATAAAGACTGGGAGCTGGATGAACAGGCCAGAGCTTTTTTGGTAAAAGGCCAACGGCTGGATCTTACCGCCCATGAGCTGGGGATCATCACCCTTCTGATGACACATCCCAAAAAGGTGTTTACCAAACAGGAAATTTTTGAATCTGTCTGGCACCAGGATTATTTTGTGGAGGACAAGACCATTAATGTCCACATCAGCAATATCCGTTCCAAACTGAAAGAAACAGGTACAGACAGCTACATACAGACCGTGTGGGGAATCGGATTTAAATTAAAAGAATAGGCTGCCCTGTTTTTAATCTTTAACTTTTCTTAAACTTTTCTTTGCGCTTTTTGAAACTCTCTGTGAGATACTGAATTCAGAAAAGAACAAGAGGCTTTTCAAAAAAGCTGACCAGGAGGATAAAAGATGAAAGATATAATCGTCACACAAAATCTCACAAAGATGTATGGAGATAAAGCCGCTGTCTCTTCTATGGATATGCATGTGAAGCAGGGAGATATTTACGGTTTTATCGGAAGAAACGGCTCTGGCAAGTCCACTACCTTAAAAATGCTCTGCGGGCTGGCCTTTCCTACCCAGGGAAGTATTCGGGTATTCGGCCAGTCCCTGAGCCAGGAAAGCGTAAGAAAACGCATCGGCGTTCTCATTGAATCCCCGGGACTGGAAGGAGGCCGGAGCGCCTACGAAAACATGTACTTAAAAGCCAGCCTTATGGGAATCGTAGATCCTGATAAAGAGATCCGGGAGCTACTCATCCTTACAGGATTAAATCCGGACAACAAAAAGCTGGTGAAGCGTTATTCCATGGGCATGAAGCAAAGGCTTGGAATCGCCATGGCTCTTCTGGGAGGCCCGGACCTCCTGATCCTGGACGAACCGATTAATGGTCTTGATCCGGAAGGAATGAACCAGCTCCGCTCCCTGCTGGTAGATCTGAACCAGAAAAAAGGGGTAACGATCCTGGTCAGCTCCCATATCTTAGGGGAACTTTCCAAAATGGCTACCCGGTATGGGATCATCAAAGACGGCTGTCTGGTGAAAGAGATTTCCAAAGAAGAACTGTCTGCGGAGTGTAAGGATTATCTTTATCTGAAAACCTCTGACAGTAAAATGGCCGCCGTACTTCTGGAAGAAAAACTGGAAATCCAAAATTATGAAGTCCGGCCGGAAGGAGAGATCCGCATTTATCAGAAGGCAGATCCAGGAGATATCACCACAGCGATGACTTCCGCAGGTATTCCGGTATATGCCATCTACAGCCATCAGCAGGATCTGGAAGGGTATTTTCTGGATCTGATGGGTAAAGAAAGTAAAACTGGTTCTTCAAAGAAAGGAGGAAGACGCCATGCTTAATCTCACACGTATGGAATTCCGCAGACTGTTCAAAGATAAAAGTGTTTATATTACTTTAGCTGCTTTTTTAGGATTTATCCTGATCGCTCTGATTACAATGAAACTGGTGACCGACCAGAACCTTCTGACTTTTGCTACGGAAAACGGATTTGAGTTCACTGCGGAAGATCAGGCTGACGCAGCCTCTTTCCTTAATTCCACCATCGCTGACTTTGTCAGCAACCTTCTTTTTTCCGGAGGCCTTATGGTCTGCTTTAGTGCCATCTTCTGCGCCCTCAGTACCTGTGATGATTTTTCTTCCGGTTTTGGAAAAAATATCTTTTCCTACTATCCGGACAGGGGATACTATATCGTAAGCAAAATCGTTACCCACTGCGCCATTAACGCTATGTTTATACTGGTTCTTACTGCTGCCAGCATAATCCTCTTTAAGATCTTCGGATTTTCCAATCCTCTGGGAGATCCTCTGAAAATGGCGCTGATGCTTGTGATCGGCTGGGTAGCCCTGATCCCCCTTGCGGCTCAGAATATGCTTTTCTGTATGCTTATCCGTAACGCCGCGGTGGTCAGTATCCTTTCTATCCTTTGCGGTCTGGGAACTGTGGCAGGAACGATCGAAGCTGTCACCAGGCTTTTCGGGATCCATATCGCTCAGTTTTTCCCGCCTTACCTGGTGATGATGGCTCCTTATATCAGCGGAAGCACCAGTACAGGTTCCCTCCTTTCTCTGGCCGTAGGCCGGGAAGGACTGGGTACAAACCTGTTCCTGTCTGTGTTTGCCAGCCTTTTGTGGACCATGTTCTATATCTGGCTTTCTAAAAAAGTGCTGAGTAAAAAAGATATCTGTTAAGAGGAATATGCCTATGATAAAAACAGTATTGCTCATTTTATTTGCCTTATTATTTTGCCTCTCTCTCGCTGCTCTTCTGCTTTACAGAAGGCAGGTGAGAGGACTATCCCAACAATTAAAAAATCTGGAGCCGGGAAGTAATCAGAGACTTACCTGCTCTGTCAGGGACAGAAATTTTCTGTCCCTTTGCCGCCTGATAAATACTTATATCGATTCCCAGCAGAAACTGGTCCTTCAGGCCCTGGAAGCAGAGGAGGAACTGAAATATACCATTGCCAGCGTTTCCCATGACATACGGACTCCCCTCACCGGAGCTTCCGGCTATATGCAGATGGTGGAAAAAACGGAAAACCCTGAAAAGAAGAAAGAATACTGCCGGATCGTCCGGGGCAGATTGAAAGACCTGGAGCAGCTTTTAGACCAGCTTTTCCTCTATACCAGGCTGACCAGCAAAGAACTTCCCCTTCATATAGAGCCGGTCTCCCTGTTTCCTCTCGTCTGTGAGGTGCTTACAGGATTTTACGGGAAATTTCAGGAACAGGACCGGGAGCCTTCTCTGGATTTTCAGGAAGAATCCATTCAGATTCAGGGAGACAGCAGCCAGTTAAAACGGGTTTTGGGAAATCTGGTCTCTAACTCTCTTTCTTATGGTCTGGGAGCCCTTTTCATTCTTCAAAAGGGAACTACTCTGACCCTTTCCAACAAAGTGAAAGATCCGGAATCCATTGACCCGGATCAGATGTTCGCCAGGTTTTACAGAGGAGACCCTTCCAGGAACACTTCCAAAGGTTCTCACGCCGGACTGGGACTTTCCATAGCCAGAGAACTGACTCAGGCAATGGGAGGGAAAATTGAAGCCAGACTTCAGGGAGATATATTGGAAATTATATTGACTTTTCAGGGGGCTTCCCGGTAAACTGTCTATGCAGAACAGTACCCTCAGTGTACAAAATTACATAGCAGAGGCATTTGGTTCCTTGTACACTGAGGGTAAGAGTATCCGGTATTCTATAGCTTTCCGGACCATCAAAAGGAGAAAAAACTATGGAAAATATTCTGATCATTTATAAGTCAAAGTATGGAGCAGCCAGGGAATACGCCCAGCTTCTGGGAAAAGCCCTGAACACTGCCCCTGTTTCTATTGACCAAGCCAGATCTCAGATGGTCGCTTCTGCAGATACGATCATTCTCTGCGGAGGAATCTACGCCTCTTCCATTGCCGGTCTTTCATTTTTGAAGAAAAATTCCGCCCTTCTCAAAGGAAAACAGGCGGCGGTTTTTGCAGTGGGAGCTTCACCCTACGACCAGAAGACCCTGGAAGATTTGAAGAAAAGGCACCTTTCAGGCTCATTAGAGGGAATCCCCCTTTTCTATGGCCGGGGTGCATGGAACGAGGAGATCATGACTATAAAAGATAAATTGCTTTGCTCTATGCTGATGAAAGCAGTATCTAAAAAACCTATGGAACAATGCGAGTCCTGGGAACTGGCTCTGAAAGAGGCTATGGGAAAGAAATGCTCCTGGGTAGATGAAAAGTATCTGGAGCCTTTATTAAAATACATAAAATAAAAAAATTCAGGTGAGGAATATGGAGATTGTATCAATCACTCCGGGAAATCGGTCTGTAATTAATGCGTTTTTAATGAAACATTGGTATTCTACTGACATGGTGGTATAAAGCCGGAAATCCCGTTGCTTGGAGATCATGGAATACCCCTGCGTCATGAACTGGAATTTGAATATAATCTGAAAGATCATGCATAAAGCTTCTTATGCAACTACATTTTATTTCCGGCTTACACCACTGAAAAATAAATTTTCAGTGTACTTTCCTTCCAGCCCTGTGCCTGCTGACCATGCGGTACAGGCTGGAAAGGTTCTTTGCATATCTGGTCATCAGATAGGAAAGTTCCGAGTCGTTGTCCACCCATCTCTGGTAATGCATTTCTTTGATCTTTTTTACATGTTTTTCCTGACGTATATGAAGAAGCTGCTGAATCTGGTTCAGGACATAATCTGTATAAGAGATGTAATTCTCCATTATCCCTTCCTGTAAGACTCCCCTCCTGTCAATATTAACCAGGAAAAGGATCTGTTCCATCTCTGCCATCATCTTCCAGGTAATATCCAGCACCTGCCGGTAGTATCCGCTTTCCTCCAGAGAAATCTTTCCCAGGTATTCCAGCACCTGCTCATGGAGCATGTGGTACTGGATCTGAGCGTCGCAGATAACACCGTGATCCAGCCTTCCGGTAAGAGAACGCTCCAGGATCCGCAGATACATATGCTGCATATGAAAGATCATCTGGAAATTATAGCAGAACTGCTGTCCCATACTGGTAGGAAAGAAAAACTTATTTACCACCAGGACCAGAAGTACCGCAGCCGCCACATAGAGCATACGAAGCTCAATAGCCAGGGTTTCTTTCATAGCCAGAGTACTCATAGACAGGGCAAAACAGGTAACAAAAGCTCCATGGATCCGGGTACCGGGAGTGGCCGTATACATACCCACTACCATAACTGCAGCCAGGAAAAAGTGTCCCGAAGTTCCGTGAAAAAATGGCAGAAGCAGAGAAATGGCAACACAGCCTGCCGCTGTCCCGATAAACCGGGTCTTCATTCGATATTTGCTGTCTTCATACATAGGCCTCAGAAGCAGAAATGCATTCATAGGAAGCCAGTACCCATGATCTGCCTGGCTGAGCATAGTATAGGCGAAGCTTACAAGAAGGACCACACTCATGCGCAATGCAAATCTGGTTTCAAAGGAATCCAGACGGAATACATTTTTGAGCTTTTCTGACAGCTTCTGGCTTTCCGGGGGAGACCACTGCTGCAGCTCTTCTTCCCTGTCTTCAAATTCGCGGAAAATAATAAGCAGCGGCCGGATCAGGTTTTGGAGAGAGATATACAGCTCCCCTTCTTTCCCTTTGATCTGAGAAAGGAGTTTTCTTCCGGATATCAGAAGGATTTCTCTGGTTTCTTTTTCCCAGAACCTGGAATTTCCTGCTGTTTCCAGAAAATCCCCGGTTCGCCAGACGTATTTTTTCAGCATTTCACTGTCCAGTTCCAATTTTCCATTCTTAGTTTTGATAAAATACAGTGCCCGCTGAAACATCAGAGCGAACATATAGCAGATTTTCCCCTCCCGGGTAGCAATTTCTTTCTTTTCTCTTTTCTGATTTGCTTCAATGTACAGCTTCTGTTCCAAACTGTGGAGCTGCTCCTCCAGCTTTTCTCCCGCTTCTTTCCTTTCCGGATCTCTTATTAGTGTATTTGCTTTTTCCACCTGGTTTTTCAGCCATCTTCCGATCAGGAGAAGTCCTTTCTGCTGAGTCTGATATCCGGGGATCTTTGGAAAGCGGACCTGGAAAAGCAGCACTAAGATAATAAATATAGAAAGCCCGCTAAGCATTGCCGCCATCTGAACCAGAAAGCCTGAAAAATCCACAGGCATAAGCTGAAGAAAAGTAAAAGTCATCAGCCCGGAAAAATATCCCATCTGGTTGAACTGTGAGGCTTTCAGAAAGATCAGAGCAAAAGGAACTGTCAGATTCAGAAGCATGGATAATGGGAAGTTTAAGGTCGCAATATAAGCCAGAAAACAGAGCATAAGCTGCAGAGCAGAAACTCCCAGCAGACTTTTCAGGGTATTTCGTTTCTTATGATTTACCTGAAAAAGTACGGTGACCAAAGATACGATCATCACATACTGAGATCCGAAAATATTCACGACTCCGAAAAAAAGACACAGGAAAAAACAGATAACCGGAAAAGCTGCTGAAAATTTTCTCCATATCAGCAAAAGCTGTTTCTCTATTTTCTTTTCCAGTCCAACTATTATCATTCTTTCACTTCTACCCCGTTTTTCTGGCAGATATCTTCCAGGCAGCATTTATTACAATATGGAGCTGTTCTGGCTGTACATACATCTCTGCCATGATAAACCAGCCGATGGCAGAAATCACTGCCCTCTTCCGGAGGAATGATCTTCCAGAGAGCCAGTTCCACTTTTTTCGGTTCCTTGATCCCGTCTACCAGACCGATCCGGTTTACCAGACGGATACAGTGAGTATCGGTAACAATTGCCGGCTTTCCGAACACATCTCCCATGATCAGATTTGCGCTTTTTCTTCCAACACCCGGCAGCTTCAGTAAGGCATTAAAATCATCGGGCACCTTTCCATGATACTGATCCCGGAGGATCTTCATACAGGCGCTGATGTCCCTGGCTTTGCTCTTACCCAGACCGCAGGGCCGGACGATCTTCTCGATTTCTTCCACGGGAGCCTCTGCCAGTGCTTCTACATCGGGATATTTTGCATAAAGATCCTCAACGACTACATTTACCCTCGCGTCCGTACACTGAGCGGCCAGCCGGACGCTTACCAGCAGCTTCCAGGCCTGATTATAGTCCAGGGTACACTGGGCCAGGGGATATTCTTTCTTTAAACGTTCAATTACCTCCAGGGCAAGTTCTTCTTTTGTCATTTTATGTACATCCTTCCGTTGTGATTTTTCTATATGTAAGTATACGAAAAAACAGATTTTTTCGCAACTGGCTATGAGAATCTGCAATTTATTTTGAGCTTTATCTGCTCTGATATAAGATAGGACTTGACTTAAAATTTTTATTCCGCTACCCTTAGAACAGAGCTGCCGGCAGCTCTTTATCAAATTGATAAGGAGCGTGTAAAAAATGTATCATGCACATTTTAGGGGAACACACTATGAAGCTGGTTATCGGTGGGGTTCCCTGCTGTTAAAGCACAAAAATATAATTTCAGATAACATCCCTTTTGAGATCACTCAGGAAAGGATAGACTATGCCTTGAACTGTCTCCCAATTTACAAAAAATATTACCCTGAGATCATAAAGGAAATCCAGGGCCTGGCAGACGGGCAGCATTGTGATGTTCGTATTTTGCAGGCAGTATTGTTCGGTATGTACGCTATGCCTCCGGTCTGCAACTGTTCCTGCTTTGCCTTCGCTGCCGGACAGGAAATCCTTCTGGGGAGGAACAGTGATTTTCTTACAGATCTTGAAAAGAAGAATATGAATGTGATCTACAGACTGGCCGGCGGGGCTTATTCTTTCACAGGAAACACAACGGCTTTTGTAGAAATGGAAGATGGGATCAACGAGCAGGGCCTGGCCGTGGGATTAACCTCCGTCTATCCCTGTCAATGCAAACCGGGATTTAATGCAGGACTGCTTCTCAGATATATGTTGGAGAAATGTCAGGATGTATCAGAAGCGGTCTCCTGTCTGTATCATCTGCCCATTGCCTCTGCTCAGACATTTACTTTGGCAGACACAACAGGAAAAATCGCTCTTGCTGAATGTAACGGGGAGCATGTACAATGCACAGATTCATTGAGCGGAATGTCTTCTTTTGTATGTGCGACAAATACTTTTCATCTTGGGGAAATGACAGAATACAACTGCCCGGAAATTGACGACTGGTTTGCTCAGACACGGTATGAGACCTTACTTTCCGTATTCCGTGAAAAAGGTGAAAATTTCAATCTCCCTTCCGCCGGGAAACTCCTGTCCGGAGATTATGGTTTTCTCTGTCAATATGACAGAAAGACCGGAAAAGACACTGTCTGGTCTGTGATCTATGATCTGAAAAGGCATAAAATTTATCGGTGCGAGGGAAATCCTGGAAGGCGCAGATTTAAAGAAGATTCCCGCTTTTCCTTTTAAATAACCTGGGATAAAGAAGGGTGAAAAGCTTAGATTTCCGGCTTTTCACCCTTTGTCCTTTCACTTATTCGGCTCTTCCGATCAATACGGTTTTCCCCTGAAAAGCAAATCTTCAGATATCCACTGATAAGTTCCTTTCCGCGTAGTCAACAGAGAAAAACTTTTCCAGCATACTCATTGTCAATGTTTTGCCAAAACGTCTTGGCCGAGTAATGAGGGTTACTTCATCATTTGACTCCCTAGTTTTGGCAGTAATTACAGGATATACCTCTCTCCCAGCCGGAAAATATGATATTTTTTCTCCGGATAATACCGTTCCATATAGTCGGCAAAGACCAGCGGATTTTCTTCGTTTCCTCCGATCATATCATAGTGAAGGGGTATGGTCAGATCTGCCCCGATCTCGCTGGCAAACCAGCAGACCTCCCGGCTGTTCATGTTTCCCACGATATCCTGCTCATTTCTTTCCAGATCTCTGCCGTTTATGGGGACCATGGCTGCGTCTATGCCATGGGATTTCCGGAGCTTGTCTATCAGCTCCCGGGTTACGATCGTATCCCCGCTGTGGAAAACCCGATGGTCTCCGAGACGGATCTCATAGCCCAGAGTCAGACTGTGTCCCTCCTGGTCAAACTGATAGGTTTCATGAGCAGTAGCCGCCGGATTCACCTGAATTTCTTCTTCCAGAGTAATCTCCTGATCCTGGCACAGGCCTAAAAGCTGTTCTCTTGGAATACCGAAAGAAAGAGCCTTCTCCACCAAAGGCAGCGGAAGGACAATCTTCATCTGTGGATTCCTCTCGGCCAGCTTTACCAGGGTTTCCTGGTGCATATGATCTCCATGATCATGGGTGCAGAATACATAATCTGCCCGAAGCTCCTCCGGCAGAAAAGGAACAGGATAATTTCTCCGGTCTTCTCCATCTTCCCCGGGCATAGCTCCCAGCACCGGATCCATGCACAGGACAATCCCCTTCCATTTCAGGATCATCCCCATCTGACCGATATACCACAAACTGCATAGTTCCTTGGGAAGATTGGTTTCCTCTATCTCTCCGAGAAGTTCACTGCCTTTTTTATACCATTTATTACTCATGATTTCTGCCTCCTGTACTTTTCTTCAGAACAGTTCTTGTTCTATAAAAACCAGCTTTTCTTCCTGCTCTGTCAGATACTTCACTGACAGAATTGTATCATAAATCCAGTTATAAGGCGAGAATGAACAATAACTATGGCCGCATATTTTGACAGGTCAAGGGAAAAAGCTTTATTTCCCCACTCTCCACTTCCCCTCTTCCGGATAAAAATACAGACAGAAGGATTGTTCTATCCCCTCCTGAAAGACCCGGCACTGATATCTCCAAAGAGGAACGCCTCCATACCGGAGCTTCTGAAAGGTATCTGTAAAAATAGGTTCCATAGTCTGGATCTCCCCTTCTTCATTTCGTATTTTCATAGACAGAGGCATTCCTCTTCCCTGGGCTGTGAACCAGCATTTTACCGCCGCCGGAAGAAGCTCCGAATCCAGAAGGACTCCTTCATCTTTTTCATAGACTTTTCCGCCTGTTCCAAAATTCATATCTCATTCCTTTCTCCTGCCAGCTTATACAGAACGGTTCTTTTTTCTCTGGAAATACCGCCGGACATATGATCTATGGGCGTATCCAGAAATGCTGCCCTTTTGACTGCGTCTGCTCCGTATCGCTGACGGATCCGGTCTACAGTCATCTCCGCTCTCCGTCTTTTTTCATAAGCTTCTCCCTGAAAAAGGCTTCCCTGTACCGGCATATCTTTTCCCGTAAGACAGCTTCCCTGTATCCCCAGATGGCGGATAGGCTCCCTTTTCCATACCTGCCCAAACAGCAGAACAGCCCTTTTATAGATTTCTTCGGTAAGATCCGTAGGATCAGAAAATTTCTTCTGATGGGAATAGCAGCGAAAATCCCAGGTTTTTACGGAGAGCGTAAACACCTGAGCTCTGACCTGGTCTTTCCGCATACGGGCTCCCAGAGTTTCCGACAGGCTAAGAAGGGCAAGACGGGCCTGACAGACTTCTGTCACATCAAAAGGAAGAGTCAGGCTGTTTCCATAGCCTTTGTTGGCTTCCGGCTCAGGCTCTACCGGAGAAGTATCGATTCCGTTGGCAAAAGCCCAGAGAATCTCCCCCTGCTTTTTTAAATGAGACTTTAATATTTCAGGATCTGTCCGGGCCAGCTCCCCAATGGTATAGATTCCCAGACTATCCAGTTTTCTTTTTGTCCTGCTTCCGACGAAGAATAGTTCCGACACAGACAGCGGCCAAAGCTTCGTTTCTATTTCTTCCGGAAACAAAGTATGTACCTTATCGGGCTTTTCAAAGTCAGAAGCCATTTTTGCCAGGACTTTGTTGGAGGAGATTCCGATATTTACTGTAAATCCCAGCTCGTCCCGAACTCTTTTTCGGACTGCCTCTGCCGCTGCTTCGGGACTGTGCCATAAAACATGGGTTCCGGTCATGTCCATAAAGGCTTCGTCTATACTGTACTGCTCCACTGCCGGCGAAAATTCTTTCAGAATTTCCATAAAGGCTTTTGAAGCTTTTTCATAAAGCTGGTAATGAGGAGGCACCAGGATCAGAGAAGGACATTTTATTTTGGCTTCTAAAATACTTTCACCTGTGCGGATCCCGTATCTCTTGGCAGGAACGGACTTTGCCAGAATGATCCCATGACGGAGAGCCGTATCGCCCCCTACCCCGGCTGCCTGCTTGCGGAGATCTTCTTTTGCACCCAAATGCCTGAGCCTGTATACAGCCTCCCAGTTGAGATAAGCAGCATTTACATCTACATGAAAAATAACCCTGTTTTCAAACATATGTTCTACCTCCTTCTGAGTTTATTATAAGAACATATGTTTGTATGTGCAACAGGGTTATTCTGGGAATTATCCTATATGATTATCAATAAAAAACTGCAGCCCCGGCAATTTCTTTTGAAGTCAACTGTATACTGCAGTTTTATATTATATTCTATTAAAATTTATAGAAAGGGCAGGCGCTCCTGCCGGTATTCCTGTCTGCACTCCAGAAGTCCGGGGACTTTTTTCAGGAATTTTTCCACAGAAGGGTCTTCCCATACCCATTCCTCCAGCTCCTCTTTCTCCAGGATCAGAGGCATCCGGTGATGGACAGGACGGACCGAAGGGTTTGCCTGGGTTGTAAGAATAATAAATCTCGGAACTTCCTGAAACAGGTCGTAGAATCCGGCCATATATAGAAGAGAGCCGTCTGTTCTGGAAAATTCCGTCTTTTCTTTTTCCGGGTTCCACTCATAAAACCATCTGGCAGGGATCACACATCTTCTATGGGAAACCGCCCTTGAAAAAGAGGGACGTTCCAAAGCGGTCTCTGCTCTGGCGTTAATGAGAAGCTGTTTTTTATCTCTGCCGGGAAATCCCCAGGCCATAGAAGCAGCTTTCAGGCCTTCTCCCTCATTTTTCAATATTACAGGAGCTTCCATAGAAGGATAAATGTCTCTGGATCCGGCATTCAGCCGGGATTCCAGGATCTTTACCATCCGTCGGATTTCCTCTGTCATCTCTTCATCAATGTGATACCGTCCACACATAGACTTCTCCTTTTTATTTAGGCTTCCCCTAAAATTGCACGGATACAATTTGCGGCTTCAAATTCTTTCTTACCCATACCGTAGCCGATCTTTTCCATGATCATCTGAGGCATACGGCCATATTCCGTGGCAAAATATTTCAGCAGAGCTCCTCCTGTAGGGGTACAGAGTTCTCCCTCGATCCTGCCTCCCTGACAGGGAATTCCCCGGAGGATCAGAGCTGTGGCCGGAGCCGGTACAGGAAGGATCCCATGGGCGCACCGAACCTGTCCATATCCGGTGGTGACAGGGGATACAATGATCTTCACAGCCCCCAGTTCATGGAAGAGCATGGCACATCCGGTAATATCCGCCACTGCGTCCATAGCTCCAACTTCATGGAAATGGACTTCTGAAACCGGCCGTCCATGGACCTGGCTTTCTGCCTTGGCAATGATCTGATAAATGTTTTTCACATCTTCTTTTACCTTATTGTCTACATGAAGTCCATCAATGATCCCAGTAATATCTTCCATGGAAAAATGGCTATGGTGTCCGTGGCTATGTCCGCTGTGCCCATTGTTCTCTTCACTGGGCAGGTCCAGGCTTTCCTCTTCCTCGCCATTTACCAGGACTTCCATGTGAGTGCCGGTGATCCCGCATTTCACAGATTTCTGAGCCTCAATGCGGACTCCCGGGATTCCTGCCTGATTCAGTTTTTCAAGAAATTTTTTTCTGTCAGGAACCAGCTCCAAAAGGGCCCCCATAAGCATATCTCCCGCTGCTCCCATCTGACAGTCTATATACAGAGTCTTCATTCTTTTCTCTTTCCCTCCAGGTGATTGATCATACTTGCCAGATATCCGGCGCCAAATCCATTGTCGATATTTACCACGCTGATCCCGCTGGCACAGGAGTTCAGCATAGAAAGAAGAGCGGAAAGTCCTCCGAAGTTGGCTCCATATCCCACACTGGTAGGCACCGCGATCACCGGACAGTCTGCCATGCCGCCGATAACACTGGCAAGAGCTCCCTCCATACCTGCAATGGCAATGATCACTCTGGCGCTCATAATGTCTTCCACATGATCCATCAGGCGATGCATCCCCGCGACTCCCACATCATAAAGCCGGAGCACTTCATTGCCGTAAATCTCCGCTGTAAGAGCAGCTTCCTCTGCCACAGGAATGTCGCTGGTCCCTCCTGTAGCCACCACGATCCTGCCTACGCCGTCTGGCTTTGGCATTTCTCCGATCACGCCGGTCCTGGAATGGCTGTCATAATGAAGATCCAGTTCTTTTCCCACATAATCTGCCGCTTCCTGGCTCATCCTGGTGATCAGTACCGTCTTTTCATGATCCAGGACCATAGTCTGAGCGATCTTCAATATCTGCTCTTTTGTTTTTCCGGCTCCGTAGATCACTTCCGCCATTCCCTGACGGATCCCCCGATGGGTATCTACTTTGGCAAAGCCTAAATCTTTATAAGGTTCTACTTTTATCTGTAACAGGGCCTCTTCCGGCTTAACACTTCCCTGGGCAACCTGCTCCAAAAGCTGCTGCAAATCTTTTTTATCCATGCTCTCTGCTTCCTTTCCTGTCTTTTTTATTCTGTCTTTAAAAGCTCTGTATCTTTTATATCACTTTGAGTACACTCCAGGGCAAGGCTTTTTTACACCAAAGCATAAACAACCATCATACCCGCAATACCTATAAGGATACTGACGGAATTGATCTGTGCAGCTTTCGCCCCGTCTCCGCCTGCGTTCATAGTAAGAAGCGGCGCAATACTGGCGACCGGAGCCATCAGCAACACGCAAATGGCTTGACGGATATCCTGAGAAAAAGGAATAAAAAGAATGACTCCGGCCATGATAAGGAGGATGGTTCCATACCGCAGAACGAAAAATTTCACCATATCCCAGAGATTTTTCTTTTCCAGATTTAATTCAAAGAGAATCCCGATACTAAGCATAGCCAGAAAGGCATTGGCGTTTCCCATAACAGAGGCCAGCTTCAGAATGGGATCCGGCAGGCGCAGATGAAGAGCCGCCAGCAGGATCATCAGCAGATACATATCCGTAATGGGAGAAGTAAAGATTTTCTTTAAAAGAAATTTCAGGGAAAAGCTGCCCTTTCCCCCTTTTACCGCTTCTGCCAGGCTATAGTCAATCCCATAGAGGTAAATAGCAACGCCGATATCAAAAAGACACAGAGCCGCAAATCCCTCTGTCGAGATCAGCCCGGTAAGAAAGGGAATAGCGAAGTTTCCAATATTGTAAGTGTTGAAGTTAAAAAGATACATCACCCTTTCTTCGGGAGATTTTCTTCTTGTAACCGCCATTCCCACCAGCATAAGAATGGTGCTGGTACCGAACCCTACCAGAAAACACCACAGAAAAGAGGGCTGAAGTTCCAGATCCTTCAGCCCGTTTACCGCCATGGCCGGCATGGTAAGATAAAGGATCACCTTTTTCAGAAAATCCGTATCCTCTACCTTAAAGATACCTGCCTTTTTAAAACCATATCCGGCAAATAGTAGAATCACATATACAATGGTCTGGGTCAGTACATTACTCATAAGCCCAGATTATCCAGTTCACAGTTTATATTTTCTTCACAGGAACGCATAGCCAGAATGGTCTTTTCCATCAGCTCTTCCAGACTCCATCCTAACTGCTCCGCTCCTTTTGTGATGATCTCTCTGGAACATCCTGCGGCAAAACGTTTATCCTTGAATTTTTTCTTCAGGCTTTTCACTTCCAGATCCATAACACTCTTGGAAGGACGCATTTTCACTGCTGCTCCGATCAGTCCGGTAAGCTCGTCACAGGCAAAGAGCACTTTTTCCATCTCATGCTCCGGCTTTACATCAGAACATTCTCCATAGCCGTGGCTGCATACTGCATGGATCACTTCCGGCTC
>DWUX01000190.1 GCA_019120545.1 Candidatus Blautia stercoripullorum
AAAGAGAGAGATTCCTTTTGGTTAAGAAAATAAAAAAAATCATCAAACGAGTAGGATTGAGGAGAACCACGGTGCTGGTTCTGCTCTTTGCCGTTCTCTTCTTTGTTCTTATACAGAGACTCTTTTCCCTGCAGATCATACATGGTCAGGAATACGCAGATAATTTCAATCTAAGTATTACAAGGGAAAGAACGATCAAGAGCACAAGAGGAAATATCCGGGACAGAAATGGACAGCTCCTTGCTTATAATCAGCTCTCCTATTCAGTTACCCTGGAAGACAACGGTACTTATGACAGCACCAGAGAACAGAATCTTACATTAAACTATGTCGCATATGAACTGCTGAAGATTTTGCAGAAAAACGGAGAAAGCACGGATATCAGTTTCTACATTGATATCGACGATAGTGGAGAATACGCATTTACCGCAAGCGGATTTACTTTGAACCGTTTTAAGGCAGATGTCTATGGAGAGGCAGACATTGATGATCTGAAAGACGATCAGATCAATGCCACAGCGCAGGAAATGATGGATTACATGTGCGGTGAAAAACGTTTTGGACTTGTGAACAATAAAAATCCTTATACCTCTAAAGAACTGAAGAGTCATGGCCTGCCGGAATCCTTTACCCAGGAAGAAACTCTGGAGATCACAAAAATCCGCTATATCCTTTCCACCAACAGTTTCCAAAAATATATTCCTGTGACTATCGCGACAAATGTCAGTGAAGAAACTGTGGCAGAGGTTACCGAGCGGAAAGATGAACTTCAGGGAGTTGATATAGCAGAGGATTCTATCCGGGTATATGATGATGCGGAATATTTTGCACCTATTATCGGTTATACCGGAAAGGCTTCCGCAGAGGAGCTGGAAGCTCTGAAGGAAGAAAGAGATGATTATTCAACTGATGCCATTATCGGAAAATCAGGTATTGAACAGATCATGGAGACACAGCTTCAGGGACAGGATGGCTCAGAGAAAGTATTGGTTGACCGTATGGGAAAAATCCTGGACATTGATGAAGACTCTAAAGAGGATCCGATCGCAGGCAATGATGTATATCTGTCCATTGATAAGGACCTTCAAAAAGCTGCTTATGATGTACTGGAACAGAAGATAGCCGGTATCCTGGTAGAAAATATTATAAACGCAAAGACCTTTCAATATGTCCAGGGGATGAATACAGCAGATATTAAAACCCCTATTTATGATGTGTACTATGCTTTGATTGAAAACGGCGTATTGGACATTGATCATTTTGCGGAAAAGGATGCTACTGCTTTGGAGCAGACAGTATATAATCTGTTTCAGCAAAGGCAGTCCGGCGTTTTTTCAGAAATAAAAGAAGAACTTACCAGTGAGAATCCGGCGGCTTTTGAAGATCTTTCTACAGAAATGCAGGAATATCAGGAATATATTGTAAATGATTTTCTGACAGATGAGACAGGCATCCTGTCCCAGGGAGCTATTGACAGTTCTGACTCTGTTTACCAGGCATGGCAGAACCGTACTATCAGTATGAGAGAATTTCTCACTTATGCTGCAGGAGAGAACTGGATTGATATTTCCAGGTTTTCAGCAGAAGGAGAATATCTGGATTCTTCTGAAGTGTATTCTGCATTGGCAGATTATCTGACAGAATCCCTCAGCGATGATGAAGGTTTTTCGAAAATTATTTATAAATATATGCTGCAGTCTGATATTATTTCAGGAACCCAGCTGTGCCTTCTTCTTTATGATCAGGGTGTTCTGAAATCGGATGAGACAACTTATAACGCTCTTGCTTCCGGATCCATGCGCGCTTATGATTTTATGATCAACAAGATTTCAAATCTTGAGATCACCCCGGCTCAGCTGGCTTTGGATCCCTGTTCAGGCTCTGTAGTCATTACCGATGTAAAAACCGGAGAAACCCTGGCCTGTGTTACATATCCGGGATATGATAACAACCGTCTGGCAAATAACATGGATTCGGAATATTTCAATCATCTTCAGGAAGATCTTTCCAATCCTTTTTATAATAAGGCTACCCAGGAAACAAGAGCTCCGGGATCAACTTTTAAGATTCTCACTGCAGTGGCAGGTATTGAAGAAGGGATCGTAACCAGCGGATACGGCGTAGTCTGCGACGGCGCCTTCCATTATCCTAATTCATCAGATTATGTACTCTGCAATAATGGATATGGGCATGGATATATGAATGTTGTTAATGGAATCGCAAATTCTTGTAATGATTTCTTCGGACAGGTAGGATATGATCTAGGAACAGATTCCAATGGTGTTTTCTCTGACGAACAAGGAATGAAAACTCTGACAAAATATGCGGAAATGTTCCGTATGAACGAAAAATCCGGCCTGGAAATTGATGAAACAGCTCCTCAGATGGCATCTGTGGATGTAGTGCGTTCTTCCATCGGACAGAGCGATGCAAGCTACACAACTTCACAGCTTGCCCGATATGTAACTACTATTGCGAGCCGGGGGATCAGTTATGATCTGACCCTTTTTGATAAAGTTACTGATGCAGACGGTAATGTTCTGAAAGATTATTCACCTGAAGTAAAAGGTGACCTGGATGTTTCAGACAGTACCTGGAGCACTGTCCACGAAGGAATGCGTGGCGTCGCCACCAGAAATGCTGTTTTAAGCAGCCTGAATGTGGCAGTAGCAGGTAAGACCGGTACTGCACAGGAAGATTTATCACGGCCTTCCCATGGACTCTTTATCGGATTTGCTCCATATGAGGATCCGGAAATAGCCATGGCCGTCCGCATTACTAACGGATACAGCTCCGGAAATGCGGTATCTGTTGCAAAGGATATTTTCAGTTATGTGTACAATCTGGAAGATGAATCGGATCTCCTTTCCGGTACTGCAAATACAGATAATCTGTCCAACGAACCGACCGATTAGGCAGACAACGTTCACAGGCCCTTTTGATCAGCTGTCTGCAGAAACAATATACCAGAGATGCTTGAAAGTAAATATCAGGAGGATGAGTTATGAGTGAGATTATTGTAGTGACGTCTGGAAAAGGCGGAGTGGGAAAGACCACAGTAACGGCTAATCTGGGACTTGGCCTGGCAAAAATGAATAAAAAGGTGGTAGTGGTAGATACTGACATCGGACTGAGAAATCTGGATGTAGTTCTCGGCCTCGAAAACAGGATCGTATATAACCTGATCGATGTGATCGAAGGCAGCTGCCGCATGAAGCAGGCATTGATAAGAGATAAACAATGTGATACTCTTTATCTTCTTCCTTCAGCCCAGACAAAAGATAAAACAGCCATTACACCGGAACAGATGGTAAAACTTACGGAAGATCTCTCAGAAGAATTCGATTATATTCTGCTGGACTGTCCCGCCGGCATTGAACAGGGATTTAAAAATGCCATTGCCGGAGCCGACAGCGCTATTGTAGTGACAACTCCTGAAGTATCAGCTATCCGTGATGCTGACAGGATCATAGGCCTTCTTCAGGCAAATGAAATGCCTAAAATACAGCTGATCATTAACCGGCTGCGAATGGACATGGTCAAGCGCGGAGAAATGATGTCCGTAGAAGATGTGACGGAAATACTTGCAGTAGATCTGCTTGGAGCAATACCCGATGATGAAGCAGTAGTAGTTGCTACCAATCAGGGGGAACCTCTCTGCGGAAAAAACTGTCCTTCGGGACAGGCTTTTGAAAATATCTGCAGAAGAATATCCGGTGAGGCAGTGCCTCTCATGGACTTTCAGACAAAGACAGGGGTTATTAAACGTCTGTCGCAGATTTTCAGAAAATCTTAAGGAGGCATGGGTATATGAGATTTCCTGGCAGACGATCAGGCCTGGTTGCAAAAGACCGTCTTAAGCTTGTTCTGACCTCAGAACGGCTGGACTGTACTCCTCAAATGATGACTATGCTGAAGAACGATATGATCCGGGCTGTGGACAAATATTTTTCTGTTCAGGACAAAAAAGTGGAGATCCGTTATATAAAGGATCGGAGTACTCTTCTGATTAAGATTCCTCTCCAGAGTGATATTGAAAAGTCTGCTCCGGGAATGTCTTTCTGGAGATAAAATAAAAGGTGATTGGATTAAGTAACCATAAGAAAAAGGTGTTTTCATGATTAAACTATATAAATTACGTGACTATGATTTCAGATTGGTAATTGCTCTGATTATACTCAGCTTTATAGGAGTCCTTCTTGTAGGAAGCGCAGATGCATCCCTTCAGAATCGTCAGCTTATGGGAATGATCCTGGGGCTGATCATAATGACCGTGATTTCTTTGATGGATTTCAGCTGGATTCTGAACTTTTCCTGGGTGATCTATATTCTGAACATTCTGCTTTTGTTAGCGGTACGGCTCTTCGGATCTGATGCCAACGGCGCTACCAGATGGATCAGTATCGGCGGATTTCGTTTTCAGCCTACAGAGTTGACAAAAATTGTGATCATTATATTTTTTGCACGATTTTTTATGGAGCATGAAGAAAATTTGAATACCCTGAAAACGATCCTTCAATCTATTGTATTGATCGCTATTCCTCTGGCATTGATCTATATACAGCCAGACTTGAAAAACACGATTACAGTTGTTATACTGTTTTGTATGATTATTTATATGGCTGGATTAAGCTATAAAATCATTGGAGGGACTCTACTGGTAGCCATACCCCTGGCTGTTGTCTTTCTGTTTATTGTCATGCAGCCTAATCAGACATTAATAGCAGATTATCAGCGTGACAGAATTATGTCGTTCTTAAATTCAGAGGAGGATGAATATTCCGATGATGTGATCCAGCAGGAAAATTCTGTAATGGCTATAGGTTCCGGACAGCTTACAGGAAAAGGGCTGAATAACAATGAGGTTTCCTCTGCAAATAACGGCGATTTTGTCTCTGAGAACCAGACAGATTTTATCTTTTCTGTAGCCGGAGAGGAGCTCGGATTTGTGGGGTGTGCGGCAATTCTGCTTCTTTTGCTGTTTATAGTTTTTGAATGTATACGGATCAGCCTGCGGGCGAAAGATACGTCTGGCAAACTGATCTGCTGCGGCATGGGAGCCATTGTAGGGATACAAAGTTTTATTAATATTGCTGTTGTTACAAATATCATGCCTAATACTGGCACGCCTCTCCCATTTGTAAGTTATGGACTGACTTCTATGGTCAGCCTGTACATTGGCATGGGTCTGGTACTGAATGTTGGACTTCAGCGATATAAAAAATACAGGGAGGTTGATGTATCATGAATATCGGATTAATCGCACATAATTCAAAGAAAAAACTAATGCAGAATTTCTGTATCGCATACAGAAATATTTTGTCTAAGAATACCCTTTATGCTACCGGTACTACCGGACGCCTTATTGAGGAGGCTTCAAATCTCACAGTCCATAAATTTCTTGCAGGACATTTAGGCGGAGAACAGCAGCTGGGGGCACTGATCGAACAAAATGAAATGGATCTGGTCATTTATCTGAGAGAGCCTCTGGCACCTCAGAAACACGATCCGGATGTAAAAAGGATTTTTCATCTGTGCGATACCCATAATATTCCCCTGGCAACAAATCTGGCGACAGCTGAAATGATGATTCGCTCTTTGGGAAGAGGAGAGATGGACTGGCGTG
>DWUX01000191.1 GCA_019120545.1 Candidatus Blautia stercoripullorum
ATCTCCCCGGCTGCACGGTGTTTACAGTATAGCGGTTTTTAAAGCGGTTGTCAACATAAGAAAATATAAAAAATTTAAGTTGAGCCACCTATAAAAATATAATATAATAAGCATAGCGGACCGGATAAAGAATCCTTTTATCCGCTGTGCAGATACTATATTAAAAGATGGGATGTGGAAAAAATGAAAAGAATCGGTTTGCTTACAAGCGGCGGAGACTGCCAGGCTTTGAACGCAACCATGCGTGGTGTTGTTAAGGGACTCAGCACCAATCTGGATGAACTGGAAGTGTACGGCTTTGATGACGGATACAAAGGTTTGATCTATGGAAACTATAGAATGCTGTCCGCAAAGGACTTTTCCGGAATCCTTACCAGAGGCGGCACTATTCTGGGAACTTCCCGCCAGCCGTTTAAACTTATGAGGGTACCTGACGAGAGAGGCCTTGACAAGGTAGAGGCTATGAAGCAGACTTATTATAAACTTCGTCTGGACTGTCTGGTGATCCTGGGAGGAAATGGTACCCAGAAAACAGCAAATCTTCTGAGAGAAGAAGGACTGAATATCATCCATCTGCCTAAGACCATTGACAATGATATCTGGGGGACAGATATGACCTTTGGATTCCAGAGCGCTGTAGATATTGCTACAGATGTAATTGACTGCATCCATACCACGGCAGCTTCTCACAGCCGTGTATTTATTGTAGAGATCATGGGACACAAAGTAGGATGGGTAACTCTTCATGCAGGTATTGCCGGAGGGGCAGACATCATTCTTATTCCGGAAATCCCTTATGATATTGATAAGGTGGTGGACGCTATCAATAAGAGAAATAAAGCCGGAAAGGGATTTACTATCCTGGCTGTTGCCGAAGGCGCTATTTCTAAAGAAGATGCGAAGCTCTCCAAGAAAGAACTGAAGAAAAAACAGGAAGAGGATAAGAAAAAATATCCTTCTGTTGCTTATAAACTGGAGAATGAACTTCAGAAAAAGCTGGATCTGGATATCCGTATTACGATTCCAGGCCATACTCAGAGAGGAGGAAGCCCCTGCCCCTATGACAGAGTGCTTTCTACCAGACTTGGCTCCCATGCGGCTAAGCTGATCCTGAACGATCAGTATGGATACATGGTAGGAATTGTAAATAACAAAGTGAAGAAAGTTCCTTTGGAAGAATGTGCAGGAAAGCTGAAAATGGTTGCTCCTGATGAACAGCTTGTTCTTGATGCAAAGCGTATCGGAATCAGCTTCGGTGACTGATCAGTTCAATAATCACAGGCTGCGAAAAGGAGAATTTACATGAGCTATACTGCCCTTTACCGAAAGTTCCGTCCCCAGAACTTTGAAGACGTCAAGGGACAGGAACATATTGTGACAACATTGAAAAACCAGATTAAAGCGGACAGGATCGGACATGCCTATCTTTTCTGCGGCACAAGAGGAACCGGCAAAACAACTATTGCCAAGATATTGGCAAAGGCGGTAAACTGTGAACATCTTATAGACGGAAGCCCCTGTAATGAATGCCCCACCTGCCGGGCAATCAATGCAGGAGCTTCCATGAATGTTGTGGAGATTGACGCTGCCTCCAACAATGGCGTGGATAATATCAGGGAGATCCGGGAAGAAGTCGCATACCGTCCTACTCAGGGGCGCTATAAGGTATATATTATAGATGAGGTTCATATGTTATCTGCTGGCGCTTTTAATGCTTTGCTGAAAACTCTTGAGGAACCTCCTTCTTATGTGATTTTTATCCTGGCGACTACGGAAGTTCACAAAATTCCTATTACCATTCTTTCAAGATGCCAGCGGTATGATTTTAAGAGGATCACGGTGGATACCATTGCAGACCGGCTCAGAGAGCTTATGGAAAAAGAAGGAAATGATGTGGAGGATAAAGCTATCCGCTACATCGCTAAGGCTGCGGACGGTTCGATGCGTGACGCCCTGTCCCTGCTTGATCAGTGTATTGCTTTTTATCTTGGAGAGAAGCTTACCTATGAGAAGGTACTGGAGAATCTGGGAGCAGTGGATACAGATGTGTTCAGCCGACTTCTCAGAGAAATCCTGAGTCAGCATACTTCCCAGGCGATCAAGATCCTGGAAGATCTGATTATACGGGGGCGGGAGCTGGGCCAGTTTGTTACGGATTTTATCTGGTATCTGCGGAATCTGCTTTTGATATCGGCTTCCGATAATCCTGAAGAAGCTGTGGATGTATCCAGGGAAAATCTGGAAAGAATGAAAGAAGAAAGTCAGATGCTGGATACAGAGACTCTTATGCGGTATATACGGATTTTTTCACAACTGTCAAATGAGATCCGCTATGCTTCCCAAAAAAGGGTATTGGTAGAGATCGCGCTGATCAAACTGTGCCAGCCGGTTATGGAGACAAATCTGGATTCCCTTTTCGACCGGGTGCGGGTTCTGGAAGAAAAGCTGAATAACCCGGATATCATGATAACTTCCCGGTCCGCAGGAGAGGAGAATGGAATATCCGGATCCGGGAAGGAGAACGATTACCGGGAGTATGGGCAGACAGAACAGCTGTCTTCAGGGAGTAGGCCTCTGAAAGCGGCACCGGAAGATCTTCAATATGTCAAGCAAAACTGGAATTCTATTATCCGGGAAACAAAGGGGTTGTTCCAACAGATGCTTTTAGAGTCTACTCCGAAGTATGACGGAAATACAGGAGATCCTGTTCTGTATGTAGAATTCAGAAATTTCTTGGCCCAGACCTGTATTGATGATCCTGAAAATCTCCGGATCCTGAAACAGGCGATCCAGAAAAAAATCGGAAAAGAACTGGAAGTAAAAATGGTTTTGAAAAAAGAAGAGCCGGGCGCAGGAAACGGCGGTCTGGCGGATATTTCTGTGGACGAGCTGCTCCAGCAGAATATCCATATGGATGTAACTGTGGAAAATATAGAAGATGAAGACTAGTAGGAGGAAATTAAAGAATGGCAAAAAGAGGAGGATTTCCAGGAGGAATGATGCCGGGGAACATGAATAATTTAATGAAACAGGCGCAAAAGATGCAGCGGCAGATGGAAGAAAACCAGAAGGCTCTTCAGGAAAAGGAGTTTACTGCATCTGCCGGCGGCGGGGCCGTAGAGGTTACTATTTCCGGAAAAAAAGAAGTGACTAAGGTAAAACTGGCAGAAGAAGTTGTAGATCCAGAGGATATTGAAATGCTGGAAGATCTGATCATGGCAGCCACCAATGAAGCCCTGCGTAAAGTGGAAGAGGAATCTGCGGCAGTAATGTCCAAGCTTACAGGAGGCCTGGGCGGCGGATTTCCCTTCTGAGAAGTAGAGGAGAGAAAAAGTTGGAGTACTACAGCAGTCATATTAATAAGTTAATAGAAGAATTTTCCAGATTGCCGGGCATTGGTGCAAAATCCGCACAGCGCCTGGCCTTCCACGTTTTAAATATGCCTAAGGAACAGGTGGAAGCGCTGGCACATGCAATTGTAGATGCCAAAGAGAATGTACAGTACTGCAAATGCTGTTATACTCTTACAGATCAGGAAATCTGTCCGATCTGCAGCAATCCTAAAAGAAATAAAAAAGTGATCATGGTAGTGGAAAATACCAGAGATCTGGCGGCTTATGAAAAAACGGGAAAATTTGACGGAGTATATCATGTACTTCATGGAGCGATTTCCCCTATGCTGGGGGTGGGACCTGACGATATTAAGCTGAAGGAACTAATGCAGCGTATATCCCAGCAAGATGTGGAAGAAGTGATCATTGCTACGAATTCCAGCCTGGAAGGAGAAACTACTGCTATGTATATCAGTAAGCTGATCAAACCTACAGGAATTAAGGTGAGCCGTATTGCCAGCGGTGTGCCTGTAGGGGGAGATCTGGAATACATTGACGAGGTGACTCTGCTGCGGGCGCTGGAAGGAAGAGTGGAACTATAGAAATGGCAGGGAAGACAAGAAAAAAGATTACTTCCACAGACATTGCCAGAGCCGCAGGAGTATCCCAGGCCACAGTGTCTATGGTTTTAAACAAAAAATATAATGTATCTTTTTCCAGGGAAACCGTGGAAAAGGTGGAGAAAGCGGCAAAAGAACTGGGTTATGTCCTGCCGAAAAGGCGCAGCGCCAAAAACAGTAAAAACAGCCGGCTGATCGTAGTTTTCTGCCCCACTCTGACAAACCCTTATTATGTGATGCTTCTTCAGGGGATTGAATCTGTGGCAAAAGAGAAGGGGTACGGGGTATTTACCTGCAACACTCAGAGAGAGCTGAAAATAGAGGAGCAGTATCTCCGGATGATGCCAAGTGTAGCACCTGCGGGGATTATTTATACTTGTAATCCAAGTTCTGCCTTTATGGGACAGGTGGAAGAAATTGCGGAAAAAATTCCCCTTGTGATCATCAGCAACCGGGAGCGGGTTAGGGTAGATGCCATTAATCAGGATAATACAAAAGTTGGAAGTCTTATGGCCAGACATTTGCTGGATCTGGGACACAGAAAGGTGGCTTTCATTGCGCCTCCGCTTACTAAAAGACAGCAGCAGCGTTCCAGAAGAGTAGAGGGCTTTGTAAAAGAGTATGAGAAAGAAGGCCTAGCAGATGCTGTGATCATTAAAGCGGCAGATGATATCTGGGATGAGGTCCTTCCAAGTATAGATTCGGAGTATCGGATCGGCTATAATCTTACCAGAGAGCTTTTGTCTGAACGAAGAGATGTGACGGCAATCGCAGGGCTTAATGACATGATTGCTTTCGGTATCATTGATGCGCTTCAGGAAGAAAAGCTTAAGGTACCTGGAGATGTGTCGGTAATTGGCTGTGACAACATTATATTTTCCAGGATGTCCCATATGTCCCTGACTACTATTGAGCATTTTGTACCTTTAAAGGGAAGGGACGCCTGTGATATTATCATGAGGAAAATAGAGTCCGCACACAGCGCCTATTCAGAAACCCAGCCCACCAGTATTTACCATATAGAATATGAGCCGAAGCTGATTGTCCGAAAGACCACCGGTTATGCCCGGCAGAAAAAATAATTAAATGAATTAAGAAAAATTATTAGTAATAAGTTTTTTTTGATGATCAATAAAAGCCTGGAAATACGGAGTAGTTGTTTTTGAAAAACTGAAAAGTAATTAATAAAAGCTTCAATTATTAATAATTTTATATATTAATAATATTGCGCCCTCTTGCAGAGAATTTGTTTAAGAAGTAAACTATATTCAAGAACAATAAATTGTCAAGAACGCAAATGGAGGTAAAAATTATGAAGTTTTTTATTGACACAGCTAAGGTTGAGGACATCAGAAAAGCAAATGATATGGGGATTATATGTGGTGTTACTACAAATCCGTCATTGATCGCAAAGGAAGGACGTGACTTTAATGAGGTTATTAAAGAGATCACATCCATTGTAGACGGACCTATCAGC
>DWUX01000192.1 GCA_019120545.1 Candidatus Blautia stercoripullorum
AGTGCAGAGGATTTTATTATATGGGCAGGAAAGTAGGATAAAGAGACAGAATGGGAATTTCGATAAAAGATGTGGATGTGTCAGTGGTTTCTCCTATGATGCAGCACTATATAAAAACAAAAGAAGAATATGAGGACTGTATTTTATTTTACCGTCTGGGAGATTTTTATGAGATGTTCTTTGAAGATGCGGAAACTGTGTCAAAGGAACTGGAGCTGACCCTGACGGGAAAGGACTGTGGTTTAGCCGAGAGGGCGCCCATGTGCGGCGTCCCCTTTCATGCTGCGGACAATTATATCAACCGTCTGGTAGAGAAAGGATATAAGGTGGCCATCTGCGAACAGATGGAAGATCCGAAAAAAGCCAAAGGTATCGTAAAGCGGGAAGTGATCCGGGTTGTGACGCCGGGGACCAACCTTTATACCCAGGCTCTTGACGAGACGAAAAACAATTATATCATGTCTGTGGCTTATATCTCCAACCGGTTCGGGATTGCTTTTGCGGATGTGACCACCGGTGCTTTTATGGTTACGGAAGTAGAAAAACTCCGGAACCTTCTGGATGAGATCTATAAGTTTTCTCCGGCGGAATTGATCTGCAACGAGGCCTTCTGTATGAGCGGCGTAGATCTGGAAGAACTGCGGAACCGTCTTCATCTGTCGGTTTCAGCTCTTGACAACTGGTATTTTGATGATGACCTGTGCCAGAGAACTTTAAAAGACCACTTCCATGTAGGGACCCTGGAAGGGCTTGGACTGAAGGACTATGACTGCGCTACCATAGCGGCAGGGGCTCTCCTTACCTATCTTCTGGAGACACAGAAAAATTCTCTGGATCACATGAGGAAGATCACTCCCTATATTACTGATAAATATATGCTTATCGACAGCTCTACCAGAAGAAATCTGGAGCTGACGGAGACTATGCGGGAGAAAGAAAAGAGAGGATCGCTGCTCTGGGTGCTGGATAAGACGAAAACAGCTATGGGTGCCAGAATGCTCCGCTCCTTTATCGAGCAGCCCCTTATCGAAGAGGAGGCTATCAATCAGAGACTGGACGCGGTGGAGGAGATCAACCGCCAGGAAATGGACAGAGAAGAGATCCGGGAGTATCTGGGACCGGTTTACGACCTGGAACGGCTGATCAGCCGGGTCAGTTATCAGTCAGCCAATCCCAGAGATCTTATCGCATTCAAGACTTCTATAGGAATGATCCCCCATATCCGCAGGCTTTTAGGACAGTTCCAGAGTGAGGAACTGAAAAAGGTCTATGAGGATATGGACGAACTTCAGGATCTGTATCAGGTGCTGGATAAGGCTATTGTGGAGGATCCTCCTCTGGCCATGAAAGAAGGCGGCATCATTAAAGACGGCTATGATCAGCAGATCGATGATTACCGACAGGCCAAGACAAAGGGAAAGACCTGGCTGGCAGAGCTGGAAGCAGAAGAAAAAGAAAAAACCGGTATAAAGAACCTGAAGATTAAATATAATAAGGTTTTCGGCTACTATCTGGAGGTTACCAATTCTTTTAAAGATATGGTCCCGGATTATTATACCCGAAAACAGACTCTGACCAATGCAGAACGGTATATCACTCCACGGTTAAAGGAACTGGAGGATATGATACTGGGCGCGGAAGATAAGCTCTACGCTCTGGAATATGACCGGTTTGCAGAGATCAGGAATATGATCGCCGGAGAGGTGGAGCGTATTCAGAAAACTGCCAGAGCCATCGCAAAACTGGACGCTTATCTGTCCATGGCCCTGGTGGCTTCCAGAAATCAGTATGTGCGGCCAAAGATCAATACCCGAGGGATCATAGATATCAAAGACGGCCGTCATCCGGTGGTAGAGAAGATGATCACCAATGATATGTTCATTCCCAATGATACTTATCTGGACAACGGGAAGAACCGTATCTCTGTGATCACCGGCCCCAATATGGCGGGAAAATCCACCTATATGCGCCAGACGGCCCTGATCGTCCTTATGGCCCAGATCGGTTCTTTTGTGCCGGCCAGCAAGGCAAATATCGGCATAGTGGACCGGATCTTTACCAGGGTAGGGGCCTCCGATGACCTGGCCAGCGGCCAGAGTACCTTTATGGTAGAGATGACAGAGGTAGCCAATATCCTCCGGAATGCCACTGCCAAAAGTCTGCTGATCCTGGATGAGATCGGCAGGGGCACCAGTACCTTTGACGGCCTGGCTATTGCCTGGGCAGTGATCGAGCATATCAGCAATCCAAAGCTTTTAGGGGCAAAAACCCTTTTTGCTACTCATTACCATGAGCTGACAGAGCTGGAAGGAAAACTTCCCGGAGTGAACAATTACTGTATTGCTGTAAAGGAACGGGGAGATGATATCGTGTTCCTGCGTAAGATCGTCAAAGGGGGCGCCGATAAGAGTTACGGTATCCAGGTGGCAAAGCTGGCAGGAGTTCCCGATTCTGTCATTAACCGGGCCAAGGAGCTGGTAGAGGAACTGGTCAGCGCGGATATTACTTCCACGGTGAAGGACATTGCCTCTGAGGGAAAGAAGTCAAAAGCAAAACAGCCGGTCCACTATGATGAGGTGGATATGGAACAGATTTCCCTTTTTGATACAGTAAAAGATGATGACGTATTAGAAGAACTGAAATCGATCAAGATAGATGAACTGCGGCCGGTGGACGCCCTGAATGTGCTGTACCGGCTTCAGAATAAGCTGAAAAACAGATGGTGATAAACAGTGAGAGAGATTGCGGTATTAGACCAGAACACAATAGATAAAATAGCGGCCGGCGAGGTGGTGGAGCGGCCGGCTTCTGTGGTAAAGGAGCTGGTGGAGAACGCCATTGACGCCGGAGCTACGGCGATAACCGTGGAGATCAAAGAAGGAGGCATTTCCTTTATCCGGGTGACGGACAATGGAAACGGCATTCCCAAGGATCAGGTCCGGCTGGCTTTTCTCCGCCATGCCACCAGCAAGATCCAGAAGGTGGAGGATCTGCTGCAGATTTCCTCTCTGGGATTTAGGGGGGAGGCTTTGTCCAGTATTTCTGCGGTCTCCCAGATGGAAGTGATCACCAAGACGCCGGAAGATATGATCGGCGTCCGGTATGTGATAGAGGGGGGCAGGGAAAAATCTCTGGAAGAGATCGGCGCTCCAAACGGCACTACCATGCTGGTGCGGAATCTGTTCTTTAACACCCCCGCCAGGGCAAAATTTTTGAAAACTGCCATGACAGAAGCCGGGTATGTCAGCGCCTACATGGAACAGCTGGCCCTGTCCCATCAGGATATTTCTTTCAAATACATGGTAAACGGGCAGATGCGGCTCCACAGTTCCGGAAATTCCAATCTGAGAGATGTGATCTACGGGATTTACGGCAGAGATATTACCAGAGAACTGCTGGAGGTCCGGTTTGAACGGCCGGGGATCCTGATCGAAGGCTTTATTGGAAAGCCGGTGGTCTCCAGAGGAAACCGGAATTTTGAAAATTATTATATCAACGGCCGGTATGTAAAGAGCAAGATCCTGATGAAGGCTATCGAGGAAGCCTATAAGCCCTATATGATGCAGCATAAGTACCCCTTTGTCTGCCTCCAGTATACTATTTCCGGGGATGAGATCGACGTAAATGTCCATCCCACCAAAATGGAAGTCCGGTTCCAGAATCAGGGGGCTGTGTACAATGCCACCTATGATATGATCACACAGACTCTCTCCGGCAGAGAGATGATCCCACAGGTAGAGCTGGAAAGCCGGGAAGAGAAAAGAGAAGAGCGGAAATCGGAGAAGAAAAACCGGGAGAGGATTCCTGCCCCGGAACCTTTTGAAACCGGTTTCCGCAAAAAGACAGAAGAGTTTCAAAAAAGACAGAGAACAGAAAATCCTTCCGCTGCCTATCCGGTTCCGGAGCAGATCCAGGAGGAAAGACCTGTATATGGAAAAGAGGCGCCGGCAAAGAAAGAAGAGGCCGGTTCCCCTGTAGGGATCCATCTGGCTTCTGTACATCCGCCGGCATCTGAAGTTTCTCCACCGGAAATCCATAAGGAACAGGAAACAGAAAAAGAAGAACAGAAAATACCCGCCAAAGAGAACATTCCGGTTTCTCCGGCAAAAGAAGAGAGGAAACCGGAGGCGGCTCCTTTGCAGCCTCAGCAGATGGAACTTTTTGATGACCGTCTGCTTTCTAAGAAGGCCAGAGCCCGCCACCGGATCATCGGGCAGCTTTTTGAAACTTACTGGCTGGTGGAATATGATAATAAATTCTATATTATCGATCAGCACGCCGCCCATGAAAAAGTTCTCTATGAGCGGTTTATGAAAGAATTTGAAACCCGGGAAGTGACTACCCAGATGGTGTCTCCTCCCCAGGTAATCTCTCTGAACCTTCAGGAAGACATGCTTTTAAAAACTCATATGGAGGTATTTAGGCAATTCGGATTTGAGATTTCCGAATTTGGAGGCAGAGAATACAGCATACATGGAGTTCCCGCAAATATATATGGGATCTCTGTCCAGGACCTTTTCGTGGAGATCCTGGACAGCCTGGAAAATGAAAATTCCAGGCAGCCTTTGGATATCATCGCAGGAAGGATCGCTACAGCGGCCTGCAAAGCGGCGGTAAAGGGAAATAATACCCTTTCTTTTGAAGAGGCGGACCAGCTCATTGACGAGCTGCTGGGGCTGGAGAATCCTTATAATTGTCCTCACGGAAGACCTACGATCATATCCATGACCAAATATGAACTGGAAAAGAAATTTAAAAGAATTGTGTAGGTGATTTTTTTGAAAAAGCCTTTGATCGTACTGACGGGTCCTACAGCAGTGGGAAAGACCAGTCTTTCTATTGCTCTGGCAAAAGCGGCAGACGCAGAGATCATCTCGGCAGATTCCATGCAGGTATATAAGCATATGGATATCGGTTCTGCCAAGATCACAGAGGAAGAGATGGAGGGAGTTCCTCATTATCTCATCGATGTTCTGGAACCCAGTGAAGAATTTCATGTGGTACGTTTCCAGGAAATGGCCAAGGAGGCTATGGAAAAGATCTATTCGAAAGGAAAGATCCCTATCCTTACGGGAGGAACCGGGTTTTATATCCAGGCAGTGGTCAAGGATATTGACTTTTCCCAGGATACGGAGAAATCTTCTGTAAGGGCGGAACTGGAAAAGATGGCAGAAAAAAAGGGAGGAGAATACCTTCATCAGCTTCTGGAACAGAAAGATCCGGAATCTGCCCAAAAGATCCATCCCAATAATATAAAACGTGTGATCCGGGCGCTGGAATACTATGAACTGACAGGAGAGAAGATTTCTCTTCACAACGAAAAGGAGGGAGAAAAACTTTCTCCTTATAATACCGCATATTTTGTTTTAAATGACCGCCGGGACAGACTCTATGAGAGGATCGACCGCCGGGTAGACCAGATGCTGGAGAAAGGTCTTGTTGAGGAGGTCCGCCGTCTGGCCCAGATGGGCTATACCAGAGATATGGTCTCTATGCAGGGACTGGGATATAAAGAAATCCTGGCTTACTTGGAAGGAGAATGCACCTTAGAAGAAGCGGTTTATATCCTGAAAAGAGATACCCGGCATTTTGCCAAGCGGCAGCTTACCTGGTTCCGCAGAGAAAAAGATGTGATCTGGGTAAATAAGCCGGATTTTGAATACGACGATAAGAAAATTTTAGAATATATATTGGAAAACTGTAAGAAAAGAGGAATTCTGTAAATGGGTGATATGGAAACAATGTACCGGGAACTGGGGATCAGTCCTCAGGTACTGGCCTATGGAAATAAAATTGAAGAAGAACTGAAAAGCCGTTTTGAGGAGATTGATAAAAACGCAGAGTATAACCAGCTGAAGGTTCTTCATGCCATGCAGAAGAATAAAGTCAGCGAGGCCTGCCTGTATCCTTCTACCGGATATGGTTATAATGATCTGGGAAGGGATACGCTGGAAGCTGTATACGCAGATACCTTTCATACAGAATCTGCCCTTGTACGGCCTCTTTTAGCCTGCGGCACACACGCTCTGGCAGTGGCTCTGGCTGGAAATCTCCGCCCCGGGGACGAACTGCTCTCTCCGGTGGGAAAACCTTATGACACTCTGGAAGAAGTGATCGGTATCCGGCCTTCTAAAGGGTCCCTTGCAGAGTACGGGGTAACTTACCGTCAGGTGGAACTGTTGGAAGACGGAACCTTCGATTATGAAGGGATCCGGGCAGCCATTAATGAAAAAACAAGGCTTGTAGAAATCCAGAGATCCAAGGGATATCTGACCCGGCCAACTTTTTCTGTGGCACAGATCGGCGAGCTGATCTCTTTTATTAAAGGGATCAAACCGGATGTGATCTGTATGGTAGACAACTGCTACGGAGAATTTGTGGAAAGGCTGGAACCCAGTGACGTAGGAGCGGATCTGGTAGTGGGATCCCTGATCAAGAATCCGGGAGGCGGACTGGCTCCTATCGGCGGCTATATTGCGGGAAAAGAAGAATATGTGGAGAACGCCGCCTATCGTCTCACCTGCCCCGGCCTTGGGAAAGAAGTGGGTGCTACTTTAGGGGTGAATTCTGCCTTTTTCCAGGGATTTTTCCTGGCGCCTTCTGTAACAGCCGGAGCTTTGAAAGGAGCTATTTTTGCAGCGAACATTTATGAGAGACTGGGATTCTCCGTAACACCGGATAGCAAAGAAGACCGTCACGATATTATCCAGGCGGTAACCTTCGGTACTCCGGAAGGAGTCATTGAATTTTGTAAAGGGATCCAGGCGGCGGCTCCTGTAGACAGCTATGTGGAACCGGAACCCTGGGCAATGCCCGGATATGACAGCGACGTGATCATGGCGGCAGGCGCTTTTGTTTCCGGCTCTTCTATTGAACTGTCTGCGGACGGTCCTATCAAGCCGCCATATACCGTATATTTCCAGGGAGGACTGACCTGGTATCATGCCAAGCTGGGAATCCTTATGTCCCTTCAGAAGCTGGCGGATAAGAAACTGGTAACCATTCCGGAGGAATAGGAGCCCATATGGAAAAAAGAAAAATCTGTATTATCGGAGGAGGCGCTTCGGGACTGATGGCCGCTATTATGGCAGCCAGAGAAGGGGCCGAAGTAACTCTTCTGGAGCATAATGAAAAAACAGGAAGAAAGCTTCTGGCAACAGGAAACGGAAGATGTAATCTGACCAATATCCATCAAGAACCCTCCTGTTATCACAGTCTGTCGGGAATTCTGGCCTGGGAGATCCTTCAGGGCTTTTCTCTTCAGGATACCATCCGTTTTTTTTCTCAGATCGGTGTTTATACGAAAAACAGAGAGGGTTATCTTTATCCGGCCAGCATGCAGGCTTCCAGTGTCCAGGAATTGCTGGAGATGGAGGCCAGATACCGGAAGGTCAAGATCAAATGCAGGGAACATGTAAAAGAGATCCGCAAAGACGGACAAAGCTTTCAGGTGCTTACAGAAACCTGGAGCTATCCGGCGGACAAAGTGATTCTGGCATCCGGCTCCCGGGCTTCTTCCATACAGGGAGCAGACGGAAGCGGCTATGGACTGGCGGAAGCTTTAGGGCATAAGATCATCCCTCCTCTGCCTGCGCTGGTCCCTCTGAAAGGCAGAGGAAACTGGTTCTCCAAATGGGCAGGAGTGCGGACAGAGGGAAAGGTTTCTCTGATGGCTCAGGGACAGATCTTTGACCAGGCTCAGGGAGAGATCCAGTTAACGGACTACGGAGTTTCCGGGATCCCTGTGTTCCAGGTCAGCGGCAGAGCTGTACGGCTGATCGAGGAAGGGGTGCAGGTTACCCTTCTTCTGGATTTCCTTCCGGATTTTGACCAGAAGGGACTGGAGGGATTCCTGAGATCCAGACAGGAACAGTGCCCTTATAAATCTGTAAAGCAGCTTCTGATCGGCCTGCTGCCTCAGAAACTGGCGGAGGTGCTGATGATGGGGAAACCGGATATTTCCGGCCTAGCTCATAAGATAAAGGAATTTCCTGTAGAAATCACAGGAAGCAAATCCTGTGATCAGGCTCAGGTATGTTCCGGGGGAGTGCCCTTGGAGGAAATCGACCCCAAAACTATGGAATCCAGAAAGATACCGGGCCTATATCTGGCAGGAGAACTGCTGGATACCGACGGTATATGCGGCGGCTATAATCTGCAGTGGGCCTGGACCACAGGAGCTGTGGCAGGAAAAAGCGCTGCCGGGGAAAATATCCAAATAGGAAAGGAGGAACTGCCATGCTGACTTTACAGCAGATAAAATTGCCGGTTTCTCATACAAAAGAGGATCTGGAAAAAAAAATAGTGAAGACACTGAAAATTTCTTTCCAGGATCTTCAGTCCTGGAAAATCCGAAAACAGTCTCTTGACGCCAGAAAAAAACCGGAACTGTATTTTGTATACACAATAGATGTTTCTGTAAAAAAAGAAAACAAAGTGTTGAAAAGGGTTAACAATAAAAATATTATGTTAACTAAAAGGAAAAAGTTTTCCTATCTGAGCCTTCCAGAGGGAGTTACAGAAAAAGATCTGGAGACCTGCCGTCCAGTGATCATAGGGAGCGGGCCTGCGGGTCTTTTCTGCGCTTATTATCTGGTCCGGGCAGGGCTGCGGCCTATTGTTCTGGAACGGGGCGACGACGCAGACCGGCGGATGGAAAAGGTAAATCAGTTCTGGGAAACAGGAGAGCTGGATACAGAAAGCAACGTCCAGTTCGGAGAAGGAGGCGCCGGAACTTTTTCTGACGGAAAATTGAATACTCTGGTAAAAGACAGTCAGGGAAGAAATACCGAGGTGCTGAATATCTTTGTCCGGGCAGGCGCTCCTGAAGAGATCCTTTATGTCCAAAAGCCTCACCTTGGAACGGATATGCTGGTGAAAATCGTAAAAAATATCCGAAATTATATAGAAGACCATCAGGGGGAAGTCCGTTTCCGCAGCAAAGTTACGGATTTTCTTATCGAAAAGGGAAAGATCCGCGGAGTTATCGTCAACGGAGAGGAAAAAATTTTTTCTTCATTTATTGTTCTGGCTTTAGGACACAGTGCCAGAGACACTTTTTCTCTTCTTGAAAAGAAGTGTATCCATATGGAACCGAAATCTTTTGCCGTAGGGCTCAGGGCTGAACATCCTCAAACTCTGATCAATCAGTATCAGTATGGAAAGGAGAATCCCGGAAATCTTGGCGCGGCGGCTTACAAACTGACTCACCGCGGAAAAAACGGACGTGGTGTTTACAGCTTCTGTATGTGTCCGGGCGGCTATGTGGTAAATGCGTCTTCTGAGCCAGGCAGGCTGGCGGTAAATGGGATGAGTTATCATGGCAGAGACAGCCGAAACGCTAACAGCGCTTTAATCGTCACGGTGACCCCGGAAGACTTCCAGGGAGAGGGTCCTTTGGCAGGAGTGGAATTCCAGCGCAGGCTGGAAGAAAAAGCTTACAAGCTTGGAAAAGGAAAAATCCCTATCCAGCTTTACGGGGATTATCTTAGAAATCAGGAAAGTATATCTCTTGGCCAGGTGACTCCCTGCATGAAAGGCGATTGGAATTTCGGGAACCTGAGAGAACTCTTCTCAGAACAGATCAATGAGACTTTGACAGAGGGAATCCAGGCTTTTGGAAGCATCATTCCCGGATTTGACAGAGAAGACATGGTTCTAAGCGGAGTAGAAAGCCGTACTTCATCTCCGGTAAGGATTACAAGAGATGAAAACTTTCAATGCAATATTGCCGGAATCTATCCCTGCGGAGAGGGCGCAGGCTATGCGGGAGGCATTACTTCTGCGGCTATGGATGGTCTGAAAGTGGGGGAGGCAATTGTGAAAAAAATCAGAAATTTATTTTAAGGCATATACATCATTTTCAAACTGTGCTACAATGAACCTGCGAAAACTTATGCCGAAGAGAGTATCGCAAAGACTAAAATGAAAAAAATAAAGGATATGGCAGAAGAGGACAGACCTTATGAAAAATGTCTTCGTTTAGGAGCCTGCTCCCTGAGTGACGGGGAGCTTTTGGCTGTCCTTCTGCGTACCGGAACAAAAGGCAGTCCTTCTGTGGCCATGGCGGATGAAATTTTAAAACTGTCAAAAGATAAAGGAGGACTTCTGGGATTGTATCAGCTAAGTCTGGCTCAGCTTCAGTCTGTAAAAGGAATAGGAAAGGTCAAGGCTGTCCAGATTAAATGTATCGGAGAGCTTTCTAAAAGGATTTCCAGAACCTCAGCCCGCAGAGGACTTTCCTTCAGTCAGCCGGAAACAATTGCAGAATACTATATGGAACAGCTGCGCCATGAGGAGCAGGAACAACTGATCTGTATGATGCTGGATACAAAAAATCATCTTCTGGGGGAAGAAATGGTCTTTAAAGGTACGGTAAACAGTTCCCTGGTAAATCCCAGGGAGATTTTTCTGACAGCTGTTTCCTACCATGCGGTAGGTATTCTTCTGGTACATAATCACCCCAGCGGAGATCCCAGCCCAAGCCGGGCGGATTTGGACTTTACAGAAAGAGTACGCCGGGCCGGAGATATTTTAGGGATTCCCTTGATCGATCATATCATTATCGGTGATCACCAGTTTTTGAGTTTTCGTCAGCGGGGGATTTTTTAAAGACAGAAAAAAGGGGAGCATGAAGATGCCGTTGCATAAAGCGTTTGGAGTAGACCTGGGAAGCAGT
>DWUX01000193.1 GCA_019120545.1 Candidatus Blautia stercoripullorum
TCTGTGGAATACCTATGCTTTCTTCGTGCTGTATGCAAATATTGATGAATTTGATGCTACAAAATATACCTTGGATTATGAGAAACTGCCTGTAATGGATAAATGGCTGCTGTCCAAGCTGAATTCAGTGGTAAAAGCAGTAGATGAGGACTTAAATGCCTATAAGATCCCGGAAACAGCCAGAGCTCTTCAGGAATTTGTAGATGACATGAGCAACTGGTATGTAAGAAGAAGCCGCGAACGTTTCTGGGCAAAGGGAATGGAACAGGATAAGATCAACGCTTATATGACTCTGTATACTGCTCTGGTAACCATCTGCAAGGCGGCAGCGCCTATGGTTCCTTTCATCACAGAGGAAATCTACCAGAACCTGGTAAGAAGTATTGACAAAGATGCTCCTGAAAGTATCCATCTGTGCGACTTCCCTAAGGTTCAGGAAGAGTGGATCGATAAAGATCTGGAAGAGAACATGGACAATCTTCTGAAGATCGTAGTAATGGGCCGCGCATGCAGAAATGCGGCCAATATCAAGAACCGTCAGCCTATCGGGAAAATGTTTGTAAAAGCCAACTTTACTCTGGCTGACTTCTATAAAGAGATCATTGAAGATGAGCTGAATGTGAAGGAGATGGAATTTACAGATGATGTAAGAGCCTTTACCTCCTATACTTTCAAACCTCAGTTAAAGACTGTAGGACCAAAATACGGAAAATTCCTGGGCGGCATCAAGAAAGCTCTGTCTGAATTGGACGGAAACCAGGCTATGGACGAATTAAAGGCAAATGGCCAGCTAAAACTTGACATAAACGGACAAGAAATAGTATTATTAGACAGTGATCTGCTCATTGATACCGCACAGACAGAAGGGTATGTATCTGAATCCGATAATGACATCACAGTAGTGCTGGATACAAACCTGACTCCGGAATTGATCGAGGAAGGATTTGTCCGGGAGATCATCAGCAAAATCCAGACTATGAGAAAAGAGGCTGGTTTTGAGGTTACTGACAAGATCGGAGTTTCACTTGAAAATAATCAGGTGATCGAAAATATTTTCCGCAGTCATGAAGACCAGATCAAATCTGAGGTTCTGGCGGAAGATGTAGTGTACGGCAAAGTGAGCGGCTACGAAAAAGACTGGAAAATTAATTCAGAAAACGTGAAGTTAGGCGTTTGGAAACTCTCATAAGAAAAAGGGCTGTCGCGGGGAATTCAATAGCTCTGGTTCTTTGCGGCAGCCCTATTCTTGTGAAAAAATGAAGGTGTGCAGTACTTGCCTTCGCCACTCTGAAGGAGGAAAGGAAATGTTAGACAATCATTTTAAGAAAGAGGAATTCAAGAAAAGCGTTAAAGAAAACGTGAAAATGCTCTACAGAAAGACCATTGAAGAGGCCACTCAGGAGCAGATTTTTCAGGCTGTATCTCTTGCTGTAAAGGACGTAATTATTGATAACTGGCTGCTTACACAGAAACAGTACGAGAAGGACGACCCGAAGATTGTTTACTATTTATCCATGGAATTCCTTATGGGACGTGCGCTGGGAAATAACCTGATCAACCTGTGCGCATATAATGAGGTGAAAGAAGCCTTAGATGAATTAGGATTTGACTTAAACGTTATAGAAGACCAGGAACCGGATCCGGCTCTTGGAAACGGCGGACTGGGACGTCTGGCTGCCTGTTTCCTGGATTCTCTTGCCACTCTGGGCTATTGTGCCTATGGCTGCGGCATCCGTTATCATTATGGTCTGTTCAAACAGAAAATCGAGGACGGATATCAGGTAGAAGTTCCCGATAACTGGCTGAAAAACGGCTATCCTTTTGAACTGCGCCGTCCGGAATATGCAAAAGAAGTAAAATTCGGCGGTTATGTAGACGTAGAGTATGACCATGCCACAGGAAGAACCCGTTTCGTACAGAAGGGCTATCAGTCTGTACTGGCGGTACCTTATGATATGCCTATCGTTGGATACAATAATCAGATCGTAAATACCCTTCGTATCTGGGATGCGGAAGCGATCACAGACTTCCGTCTGGATCTTTTCGACAAGGGCGAATACCATAAAGCGGTAGAACAGGAAAATCTGGCAAAGAACATCGTAGAAGTATTATATCCTAACGATAACCATTATGCAGGAAAAGAGCTGCGTCTGAAACAGCAGTACTTCTTTATCTCTGCAAGTATCCAGGCTGCTATCGCCAAATTTAAAAAGAAACATAATGATCTGCATGATCTGCCTAAGAAAGTGACCTTCCAGCTGAATGATACCCATCCTACCATGACAGTGGCGGAGCTGATGCGTATCCTGGTAGATGAAGAAAATATGTCCTGGGATGAGGCATGGGATATCACTACCCACACCTGCGCTTATACAAACCATACCATTATGGCGGAAGCTCTGGAAAAATGGCCTATCGAGCTGTTCTCCAAGCTGCTTCCACGTATCTATCAGATCATCGAAGAGATCAACCGGAGATTTATCGAGGAGATCAAGGCAAAATATCCTGGAAATCAGGAGAAAATCCGTAAGATGGCGATCATCTACGACGGACAGGTGAAGATGGCTCATCTGGCTATCGCCGGAGGCTATTCTGTAAATGGTGTGGCAAAGCTGCATACCGAAATCCTGAAAAAGCAGGAACTGAAGGATTTCTACGAAATGTATCCTGAAAAATTCAATAATAAGACAAACGGAATTACTCAGAGACGTTTCCTTCTCCATGCTAATCCGCTGCTGGCTTCCTGGATCACCGATCATATCGGAGACGGCTGGATCACAAACCTGCCGGAACTGGCAAAACTGAAAGTATATGCAGATGATAAGAGAGCTCAGCAGGAGTTTATGAATATCAAACATCAGAACAAAGTGCGCCTGGCAAAATATATCCTGGAGCATAATGGTATCGAGGTAGATCCTAACTCTATTTTCGACGTACAGGTAAAGAGACTTCATGAGTACAAACGTCAGCTGATGAATATCCTCCATGTAATGTATCTGTATAATAAGATCAAAGAACATCCGGAGATGG
Organism: Candidatus Blautia stercoripullorum; assembly: GCA_019120545.1. GTDB lineage: Bacteria > Bacillota > Clostridia > Lachnospirales > Lachnospiraceae > Blautia > Blautia stercoripullorum. Next base: position 3,031 of record DWUX01000193.1, read on the forward strand.
ACTTCTATCCAAGAACCTTTATTTTCGGCGCCAAGGCGGCAGCAGGCTATAAGCGTGCAAAGCTGACCATTAAACTGATTAATTCTGTGGCAGAAGTGATCAACAACGATCCTTCTATCAACGGAAAACTGAAAGTGGTATTTATTGAGAACTACCGTGTTTCCAACGCAGAGCTGATCTTTGCAGCAGCAGATGTCTCCGAGCAGATCTCTACAGCAAGTAAAGAAGCTTCCGGAACAGGAAATATGAAGTTTATGTTAAACGGCGCGCCTACTCTGGGAACCATGGACGGAGCCAATGTGGAAATCGTAGAAGAGGTTGGAAAGGAAAATGCCTTTATCTTCGGTCTGTCTGCAGATGAAGTTATTAATTACGAGAATAACGGCGGCTATGATCCAATGCAGTACTTCAACAATGATCCGGATATCCGGAACGTGCTGATGCAGCTGATCAACGGAACCTATTCTCATGGAGATTTCAATCTGTTCCGTGACATCTATGATTCTCTGCTGAACACCAACAGCAGCGACAGAGCAGATACCTACTTTATCCTGGCTGACTTCAAGTCCTATGCAAAAGCTCAGGAAGAAGTGGAAAAAGCTTACAGAGATGAGGCAAGATGGGCGAAGATGGCATTGCTGAACACTGCCTGCTCAGGCAAGTTCTCCTCTGACAGAACGATCCAGCAGTATGTAGA
>DWUX01000194.1 GCA_019120545.1 Candidatus Blautia stercoripullorum
GAATAAAAAGGGTTGACAAATATAGGGAAAGAAGATATACTTTGAACATCAAAGTATTCATGACAGCAAAAATTCCCATTGGGAATTGAATATGTAATTTAAAGGAGATAGAAAATCATGTTAGAAAAAATGAAAGAGATCATTGCGGAACAGTTAAACTGTGATGCAGAAAGCATTACTATGGAGACATCTTTTAAGGAAGATTTAGGAGCAGACTCCTTAGACCTGTTTGAACTGGTTATGGCTCTGGAAGATGAGTATTCCGTTGAGATTCCTTCTGAGGAATTACAGGATCTGACAACAGTAGGAGCTGTTATTGATTATTTAAAAGCAAAAGGCGTAGAAGAATAAAATTAAAAATAACAGAATGGGAGGCCGCAACAGCGTGCTTCCTATTCTTTTAGAAAAATACTTTGATTCACAAAGTAAAAATGGCCCGTCAGGGCAGAGAAGGAAGGGAATAACATGGGAAAAACAGCATTTATTTTTCCTGGCCAGGGTGCCCAGTACGTGGGAATGGGCAGGGACTTTTACGAAACATTTCCTGTATGCAGAGAAGTGATAGACAAAGCTTCTGAAATATCCGGATTGGATCTGAAGGAAATCTGCTTTGAGGAGAATGAGAAGATCAATATTACAGAATATACCCAGATTGCAATGCTGGCTGTAGAGACTGCTATACTGAAAGCTCTGGAAGAAAAAGGGATCACTCCTGATGCAGCAGGAGGGCTGAGTCTTGGAGAATACGGCGCTTTGATCACTTCTAAGGCTATGACCATGGAAGATGCTTTTGCGGTGGTGAGAAAAAGGGGAATCTTTATGCAGGAAGCAGTTCCCACAGGAGGAGCTATGTCAGCTGTACTGGGGACAGACGCTTCTGTTATTGAGAAGATCTGTCAGGAAACAGAAGGGATCGTATCTATTGCCAATTATAACTGCCCGGGTCAGATCGTTATAACCGGAGAAGCTGATGCAGTGGAAAGAGCGTCAGAAGCACTGAAAGCCGCAGGAACAAAAAGGGTGATCCCGCTGAAAGTTTCTGGTCCCTTCCATTCTAAAATGCTTACAGGGGCAGGAGAAAAACTGGGGGAAGTGCTCCAGAATGTGACCCTTCATGACGTAGAGATTCCTTATACTACTAATGTTACAGCGGAATATGTGAGAGATAAGGATGAGATTAAGGGGCTTTTGGTAGCACAGGTTTCTTCTTCTGTGCGCTGGCAGCAGTGTGTAGAGACTATGATCGCAGATGGCGTGGATACTTTTGTAGAGATCGGTCCGGGAAAGACCTTAAGCGGTTTTATGAGAAAAATCAACAGAAGTATGAAAGTGATCAATATTCAGACGGTGGAAGATTTTGAAAAAGCTGTGGAAGAACTGCAGCAGAAAATGTGAGGGATAGATATGCTGGATAAGAAAGTTGCTTTAGTAACAGGGGCAAGCAGGGGAATCGGAAGAGAGATCGCCCTGACTCTGGCAGCCCAGGGAAATTTTGTTGTTGTGAATTATAATGGTTCCGAAGCCAGAGCGAAAGAAGTAGTAGAGACCATTGAAAAAAACGGGGGACAGGCTGCTGCTTATCAGTGCAGCGTAAGCGATTTTAACGCCTGTCAGGAAATGATCCAGAATATTATTAAAGAGTACGGACGTCTGGATATTCTCGTGAATAATGCCGGTATTACCAGAGACAATCTGATCATGCGGATGAAGGAAGAAGATTTCGATGCAGTGATTAATACAAATTTGAAAGGAACTTTCAATACGATCCGTCATACCGCGCGGCAGATGCTGAAGCAGAAAAGCGGAAAGATCATTAATATTTCTTCGGTTTCCGGTATTCTGGGAAATGCGGGCCAGGCAAACTATGCGGCCAGCAAAGCAGGAGTTATCGGGCTGACCAAGACTATGGCAAGAGAACTGGCCAGCAGGGGAATCACGGTAAATGCAGTGGCTCCAGGCTTTGTTGATACAGAAATGACAGAAGTATTAAGCGAAGAAGTTAAAGAAGCCGCCTGCAAGCAGATTCCGCTGGGAAGATTCGGAAAAACAAAAGATATTGCAGAGATGGTAGCCTATCTGGCCTCAGATAAGGCAGATTATATTACCGGCCAGGTCATTAGCGTTGACGGCGGTATGTGTATGTAGGAGGATATATGAAAAGAGTAGTTGTTACAGGTATGGGAGCGATCACTCCTATCGGCTTAAATGTAGAAGATTACTGGAATGGTTTAAAAGAAGGAAAGATCGGATTTGGAGAGATTACAAAATTCGATACTGCTGATTATAAAGTTCATCTGGCAGCAGAAGTAAAAGGATTCCAGGGCAAAGATTATATGGATTTTAAAGCTGCCAAGAGAATGGAACTTTTCTCTCAGTATGCAGTGGCTGCGGCAAAAGAGGCTATTGAACAGTCCGGCCTGGATATGGAGAAAGAAGATCCCTTCCGCGTGGGATGTTCCATCGGTTCCGGTATCGGAAGCCTGCAGACAGTAGAGAGAGAGCATACAAAACTGGTTGAAAAAGGACCAAACAGAGTGAATCCTTTGATGGTGCCTTTGATGATCGCCAATATGGCCGCAGGAAACGTATCGATCCAGTTCGGCCTGAAGGGGAAGAGCATTAACGTGGTAACTGCCTGCGCCACAGGAACCCACAGTATTGGCGAAGCATACAGGACCATTCAGTTTGGAGATGCAGATGTGATGGTTGCAGGAGGTACTGAGGCCAGCATTACACCGCTGGGAATTGCCGGATTTGCCGCCCTGACCGCGCTGTCAACCAATCCGGATCCTGCGCGCTGCTCTGTTCCTTTTGATAAGGAGAGAAGCGGATTTGTAATGGGTGAAGGATCAGGCGTGGTAGTTCTGGAAGAACTGGAACATGCTAAAAAAAGAGGAGCCAAGATCCTGGCTGAAGTAGTAGGCTATGGCGCCACCAGCGATGCTTATCATATTACTTCCCCTGCAGAAGACGGTGAGGGCGCTGCTAAATGTATGGAAAATGCCATTAAGGAAGCTGGAATTCCTCTGGAAGATGTAATGTATATCAATGCTCATGGAACAAGTACTCATCACAATGATCTTTTTGAAACAAGAGCCATTAAGAAATTATTCGGCGATCATGCATATCAATTAAAAGTTAACTCTACTAAATCTATGATCGGACATCTTCTGGGAGCGGCAGGCGCTGTTGAATTTATTGCCTGTGTCAAAGAACTTGAAGAAGGCTATATCCATGAGACAGTAGGGTATCAGGTGCCGGATGAAGAGTGTGATCTGGACTATGTAACCGGAAAAGGACAGGAAATGGAAATAGAATATGCTCTTTCAAATTCTCTGGGATTTGGCGGGCATAATGCCAGCCTGCTGATCAAAAAATATCAGGATTAGGGGAGGTTATACGATGGAATTAGAAAAAATCATAGAGTTAATCCATACAGTCAGTGAGTCAAATCTTACACAGTTTACCATGGAGGAAGGAAATCTGAAGATTTCTATGAAAACAGACAAACAGACAAAAGTCGTTGCTGCTCCTCAGGCTGTTGCTGCAGTTCCCGCTGCAGTAGCGGCAGAGATCGTTCAGCCTGCCGCCGCTCCTGCCCAGGACAATGCACAGCAGGAAAAGGAAGAGACTTTAGATGGCAATGTAGTGAAATCTCCTCTGGTAGGAACCTTCTATAATGCTCCTTCACCAGACGCAGAGCCTTATGTAAAGGTAGGGGATACGGTTAAAAAAGGCCAGGTTCTGGCTATTGTAGAAGCAATGAAGCTTATGAATGAGATAGAGTCTGAATTTGACGGAACTGTGGAAAAAATATTGGTGTCCAATGAAGAAGTGGTAGAATTTGGACAGCCTCTGTTTGTGATTAAATAGGAGGGAAACATATGAAACTGACAACAAAAGAAATTATGGAGATCATCCCGCACAGACACCCTTTTCTGCTGGTAGATACCATTGAAGATATGGAACCCGGTGTAAGGGCAGTGGGAAGAAAATGTGTTACTTACAATGAACCCTTCTTTGCAGGTCACTTTCCTCAGGAACCTATCATGCCGGGAGTCCTTCAGATCGAAGCGCTGGCACAGGTCGGAGCAGTTGCGATTCTTAGCAAGCCGGAAAACAAGGGAAAAACAGCCTATTTCGGCGCAATCAATAATGCAAAATTTAAAAACAAAGTAGTTCCGGGAGATGTACTGACTCTGGAAGTTGAGATTATTAAGGAAAAAGGCCCTGTGGGTGTAGGAAAAGCCGTGGCCAGAAACCAGGACGGAAAGATTACCGTTATGGGCGAAATGACCTTTATGATTGGATAGAGGAGTGTAAAGTATGTTTCAGAAAATATTGATCGCAAATAGAGGAGAGATTGCAGTACGGATTATCCGCGCCTGCAGAGAAATGGGAATTAAGACAGTAGCTGTTTTTTCCGAAGCGGACAGAGATGCTCTTCATGCACAGCTTGCTGATGAAGCAATCTGTATCGGCCCGGCCGCTCCTCAGGAGAGCTACCTGAATATGGAGCGTATTTTAAGCGCTACTATTGCTACAAAAGCAGAGGCGATCCATCCAGGTTTCGGCTTTCTCTCTGAAAACAGTAAATTTGTAGAAATGTGCGAAAAATGCAATGTGACCTTTATCGGCCCTTCTGCAGAAATCATCCATAAGATGGGAAATAAATCTGAAGCCAGAAAGACCATGATGGAGGCGGGAGTTCCTGTTGTGCCGGGGACCAAGGAGCCTGTGTATGATGTAAAGGAGGCTTTGGAAGCGGCAAAAGAGATTGGATTCCCTGTTATGATCAAGGCTTCTTCAGGAGGCGGCGGAAAGGGAATGAGGATTTCAGAGAGCCCTGAAGATTTCGAAGAGAATTTCAACACTGCTCAGAGAGAGTCTGTAAATGCCTTTGCTGATGACACCATGTATCTGGAAAGATATGTTCGGGAGCCGAGACATATCGAGGTCCAGATCCTGGGAGATAAATTCGGAAATGTAATTCAGCTGGGAGAAAGAGACTGTTCCATTCAGAGACGTCATCAGAAGATGATCGAAGAATCTCCTTCCTGTGCTATTGACCAGGCTACCAGAGAAAAGATGGGAGAGACTGCTGTAAAAGCGGCAAAAGCCGTGGGCTATGAAAGTGCAGGTACCATAGAGTTTCTTCTGGATAAATCCGGAGAATTCTTCTTTATGGAAATGAATACCAGGATCCAAGTAGAACATCCGGTTACAGAGTTTGTGTCCGGTGTAGACCTGGTAAAAGAACAGATCCGTATCGCGGCAGGACTGACTCTTTCTGAGGAGCAGAAGGATATCGTTATGAGAGGGCATGCTATTGAGTGCAGGATCAACGCTGAGGATCCTTCCAGAAACTTTATGCCCTGTCCGGGAACAATCGAAAACATCCATCTGCCAGGAGGAAACGGCGTTCGTATTGATACTGCTGTTTTCAATGGCTATCAGATCCCGCCTAATTACGATTCTATGATCATGAAAGTTATCGTATATGACAAAGACAGGGCGTCAGCCATTGCGAAGATGAGGAGTACTCTGGGAGAAGTGGTTATTGAAGGCGTTCAGACAAATCTGGATTTTCAGTATGATATTCTGAACCAGAAGGATTTTATAGAAGGAAACGTAACCACCCATTTCATACCGGAGCATTACGGAATAGAGTGAATTTAAGATAAAGGAGTCACGGAGATGTCCAGATTAAAGGATTTATTTAAAAAGTCTGCCAATGTAC
>DWUX01000002.1 GCA_019120545.1 Candidatus Blautia stercoripullorum
CAGGGAGAAAGGATTTTCAGATTAAATTTAACGGACACAGGATTGAACTGGAGGAAATCGAAAGAATTCTGGACCAGATACCGGGAATTGAAAAAAGCTGCTGCGTAACAAACCAGAAGAAAACCTGCCTGGCGGCTTACTATATGGGAAAAACAACACCTAAAGAAGCCCGGATAGAGTTGAAAAAGCGGCTTCCTGTTTATATGGTGCCCCGGAAGGTATTTCAGACAGAAACTATGCCTCTTACAAAAAACGGAAAAACAGACCGGAAGGAATTACAGAGGAGACTGGAGGATAAAAGATGACAAAAAAGGAGCTGCTTGTCCAGGGAGCAGAAAAATATGGCACACCCCTGTACATATTTGACACAGACCAGGCGGCAGAACAGGTAAAGTCTTTCCGCAGGATCCTGGGCAAAGAGATCGGACTGTGTTATGCCATGAAGGCCAACCCTTTTCTGGTAAAACAGATGGCCGAACTTACAGACCGGATTGAAGTCTGCTCTATGGGCGAGTTTTATATCTGCCGTGAAAAAGATATACCTGCGGAAAAGCTTTTTATCTCCGGTGTACTGAAGAAAAAGGAAGAAATATGGCAGATCCTGGATCACAGCCGGGGACAATGCTGCTGCAATGTGGAATCACCCGGACAGTTTTTTGCCATGGCAGAGTGGGGAGAAAAGAACAAAAAACCGGTTTCTCTTTACCTGAGACTTGCCAGCGGCAGCCAGTTTGGAATGGATGAAAAGAAAATACGCAGCATTATCCGTACCAGAGATGCCTGGCCGTATGTAAAGATACGGGGGATCCATTATTTTTCCGGGACATTGAAAAAAGCCTGGAAGATGGAGAAAGAACTGAAAGTTTTGGATGGTTTTCTTCATGAGCTGGAGGAAGATCTGGGATTCCACACAAAAGAGCTGGAATATGGACCGGGACTTTCTGTGCCTTATTTTCAGGGCCAGGAAGACCAGACCCGGGAGGACCTGGAAGCTCTCTCCCAGGCTATAAAAAATATGAGCTGGAAAGGCAGAGTAACACTGGAAATGGGAAGAGCCTTCGCAGCTTCCTGCGGAACTTACCTTACCCGTGTAGAAGATGTTAAGAAAAACCATGAGAAAAATATCTGCATCGTCGACGGCGGGATCCATCAGCTCCACTATGACGGACAGATCAGAGGGATGTATCAGCCCAGGATCCAGGTGCTGGAGAAAGCCGGAGGAAGAGAAAAAGAATGGAACGTATACGGCTCTTTGTGTACGGTCCATGATCTTCTGATACAGAACATACCGCTGAGAGGATTGAAAAAAGGCAGCGTTCTTGCTTTTGAAAATGCAGGCGCCTATTCCCATATGGAAGGTATGGCCCTGTTCCTGAGCCATGAACTGCCGGGAGTGGTATCCTACAGCAGGGAAAAAGGCTGGAAGCAGATACGCAGGGAACAGCAGACTTATATATGGAATATGGAAAGTGAGGATAACAATGGAGAAAATAATTGAGATTTTAAAGGATATAGATGACAGCATTGAATGGGAAAAGGAGCAGGGACTGATTGACCGACGGCTGTTGGATTCTTTCGGGGTGATCTCTCTGGTTTCTGAGCTGGAAGACAGCTTTATGGTTGAAATCGAGGCGGGAGAAATGGTTCCGGAAAACTTTAATTCCGTAGAGGCGATTTACGAAATGATCCAGAGACTGCAGGAGAAATAAAAATGTCATATCATAATCCCGTATATCTGTTTTTATTTCTGCCGGCTGTACTGCTGGCTTATCAGCTGACACCCAGGAAAAGGAGATGGATCCTGCTGCTTTTTGCTGGCTATTTCTTTTTCTGGACCATAAGCGGAAAGCTGGTGCTTTATCTTATCGGGACAACTTTTTTTACCCATTACATCGGTCTGTGGCTGGACCTCTTAAAAACCAGCTGCAAAGAGAAAGGGGAAAAGGAAAAAGCTGTCAGAACACAATACAGAAAAAAAGAAAGACTGGTGCTGGCACTGGGGGTCTGTACACTTCTCGGCGCATTGGCCTGTCTGAAATATTATAATTTTTTTGCTCAGAACGCAAACCTGATTCTGGAGCATGCAGGGCAGAGAGGCATTTTCCAGGTGAAAACCCTCCTTCTCCCTGTAGGAATCTCTTTTTATACCCTTCAGGCCATCAGTTATATGGCGGACGTTTATTGGGAAAAGATCCGTCCTCAGAGACATCTGGGAAAGCTGGCTCTGTTTCTCGGATTTTTTCCTCAGATCATGGAAGGTCCTATCAGTATGTACGGACAGACAGGAGAGGCTCTGTGGAAGGGCGAAGACCTTCGGGGAGAAAATCTGTCTGCAGGATGCGCACGTATTCTGTGGGGGCTTTTCAAAAAGATGATCATTGCTGACCGGCTTTATGTGCTGGTAACGGCGGTTTTTGAACATTATCAGGACTATAACGGGAGTATCGTGGCCTTTGCGGCTATTGCATATACCCTTCAGTTATATATGGAATTTTCCGGCTGTATGGATATCGTTATAGGAAGCGGACGGCTTTTCGGAGTAACGCTTCCGGAAAATTTCTGCCGTCCCTTCGCATCAGAAAATGCGGCGCAATTCTGGCGCCGGTGGCATATTACCCTGGGCACATGGCTGAAGACCTATGTGTTTTATCCTTTGTCGGTATCCCGAATGGTTAAAAAATGGAACCGGTTTGGAAAAAAACATCTGGGAAAATATTTTACCCGTCTTGGCGCCACAGCGCTGTGCCTGTTCCCTGTGTGGCTCTGTAATGGTCTGTGGCATGGGGCAAGCTGGAACTATATTTTTTATGGCATGTATTATTTTGTCATACTGCTGGCAGGCAGCGCTCTGGAACCGGCCCGTGACCAGATGATACGGGCTTTCGGAATCAACCAGAATGCATTGTACTGGAAGATCCCCCGGATCCTGA
>DWUX01000195.1 GCA_019120545.1 Candidatus Blautia stercoripullorum
ACTTCTTCCCTGTATACTGCAGGATTGTCAATTCCCGTGACCCACGGGGATACTCAATTTTTTCATTATACGTCACTTCTTATATCTGCAAATTATATTTCAAATGAATCAAAACAAAATATAACGGAATTAAAGAGGACAGGAAAAGATACCGAAGCTGTTAGGCTATTAAGAGATGCTACATCAATGAGTCTATTAGAAACTAAAGAATATTTTGATAAAATTTGTACAGCACAGGCACTGATTTTACCCATTTTGTCTGCGTTGCTGAGAAAAGACAGCTTCGGGGTCTATCCGTCACTGTCTTTTTTACTTATTGCAATGAAGTTCCGTAAGGATGTTCTTCTTTTTCTTCTGTATCCTTTAGCAGAACGCCCAGGCCGATCCTTCTCAGATCTGTGATCCGCTTTGCCATGATCTGCGGGGAGACAGGCATATCTTCTTTGATCCATTCAATGGTCATGCCTGCAGACGCCATGGAGTGGTACTTGGTAAAGAAACGGAGTTCTTCCATCTCTGGTTTTTCTCCCGCATTTTTCTCATACCATTTTTCATGATACTGAAGATCCCACTGGAAAGGATGTTCAAACATGTAGTTTTTCAGAGAGTTCTGACCGCATATCATAACAGCGGGTTTCAGAAAAAAATGATACTTTTCTACTCTAAGGAAATAGTCCTTCAGATTTTCATAGTATCCCCTGCTTACGTCAATATCATGAAAATTTGTCATTACACGGTCATAATAAATCCAATGGATCAGGTCATCTTTATCCTTGAAATGATTATAAAATCCCTGTCTGCTGATCCCGGTCTTTTCCCGGATATCTTTTATCGTAACAGTTTTCAGTTCTTTTGTCCGGCACAGCTCCAGCATGGCATCTGCCACGATCTGTTTCATATTAATCGCCATAATACTTTCCAATCCCTTTCCCTGCCAGATATGCCTCTTCCATTGCCCTGGTTCCTATTACTTCTCCTTTTTGCCAGACATATTCGCCCCAGATCACCTGCCGCACAGGATCTCCCAGATTTTCCAATATACCGGCCAGATCTTCGGCATTTCTTCTCAGACCGTTTTTTCCGTCATGTCCGGTTACGATCACATAAGCTTCCTTGCCTCCCAGCCCCTGCCATTTGGGAAGGAGCCGGTCGATCATCACTTTCATCTGTCCGCTCATGGTTAGAAAATAGGTAGGGGAGGCCAGCAGGAGTACATCTGCATTTTCTGCCTTCCTGAGGATTTCCGTCATATCATCTTTCTGAACACAGGAGCCTGTCCTGAAACAGGCATAACATGCCTTACATGGGAAGATTTTCTTTTCGCGAAGTGATATTTTTTCCACCTGATGTCCTGCTTCTTCTGCCCCACGGATAAACTCATCGCATAAAATATCTGAATTTCCTTTTGCCCGCGGACTTCCGTTAATTACCAACACATTCATTATCGTCATCCTCCATACTTATCATAATTACCTATTCATCTGACAGGATCTCTTCAACCCAACTGATGATCTCCTCCCTGGAAGAGGGTGCCTCTTCTTCATAACAGTCAAAGATATTATCGGAAATCACCGCATCTGGTGCCGCCTCTGTGATCAGATCCACACTTTGTGCCAGCCCTCCTGTTCCGTGAGAGCAGAACAAATAGACCTGTTTGCCTGAAAGATCATTTTCTTCCAGAAATGTCAGCAAAGGCATGGGCACTCCGTACCACCAGTTAGGATAACCCAGAAAAACCGTATCGTACTGGCCGATATTTTCTACATTCTGGACAAGTTCCGGCCTGGCATTTTCTCCTCGTTCCTGATTGGCCCGGGGCAGGCATTCATCCCAGTCGCTGGGATAAGGATCCGTGACCTGGATTGAAAACAGATCTCCTCCTGTCTCCTCCTGGACCCAGCCTGCCAGCTGCTGTACATTTCCCGGCGGGAAAACACTTGGAGAGGATACTGCATCTGTATCATTCTCCAGTACCGCATTGTCTGCCCAGGAAAAATAGGCTACCAAAATCTTTCCTTCTGCCGTATCTTCGCCCTGTCCTGTCGCCGGGACCGCTGTTGTTTCTGATGAAGGAGCAGTCTCAGAACCAGTATCTCCTGCTGCCGTTTTATCTTCTACCGCCGCTGTTGTGTCATCTGCCCTATTGCCGGTATCTCCGCAGCCTGCCATGGCAAAAAACGCGATCGCGCATAGCCCTGTTATAATTTTTCTCTTCATATTTTCCATGCTCTCCTCTCTGTTCTCCTGACCGATATCCTGTGCAAAAAACATTTTATTCTCTGCATTTAATGTACCAGTTGTCGGATATTTAGACAAATACTTATATTTTATTATTTATCATTGAAGAGAGGCATAGTTTCACCCCCTTGTTATCTTTCTTCCATCTTTTACAGATTTAAGGACCAATTCCATAAGATAAAAATAAGCAGGATGCCAAGCATCCTGCCTGCATTTCTCAGTATTCTGTTCTAGTCAATTACAGCCCCAGTCCGTTCACCCATTCCTGAACATCCGCTTCATCCACTCCTGACCGGAATCTCTCTCCATCCTGCCAGTCGCCTGTACCTACCAGATCAGCCAGCAGATTTCCGCTGTCACCGATTCCTGATGAAGAAGAAGTACAGAACGGGATCACTGTCTTTCCGGTAAAGTCATTCGCCTCTACAAACGTATTCATCGGCCATGCAGCGATGCCCCACCAGATCGGATATTAAACCGGAGGTCATCTCCGCTAGTCCTTGATTTTACAGGATTTAACGGAATACAAAAGTGTGTTTTGTATCATCCGAACTCCCCCATAAATCCATTCTATTCTAAAAAAACTGAAATCCTTTATATCAAATTTTTCTCCTAGCGATTTTTTTCATTTTTGTATACCCCTTTGTTCCCCCTATCTTTCGTACACTTTTTTTAATCCACATTTTTGATAAATTCTTTGATACTATGAACCATCTGCTTTTTAATTGCAGTATCGCAGAGAATTCCATAATAGTCCTGCTCTAAATAACTTATATCAAAAATAATTTTCCTCCCCTGACTCTTCTTGCCCTTCCGCATCCTCCGAATTTCTCTTTTCTGTCTGTAGCAGTGTCAACAGCCAATCATACAATTCCTGAGTCTCTTCCAGAGCCTTCTTTACATGGTATTCTTCAATGAACAGCTCCTGAGGATATCGGATCTTTACTCCGTAAGGCGTCAGATCATCACACATTTCAAGATACTTTTCATCCACTTCTGCATATTCCTGCAGCATTTCTGCTAATAAGCCGAGATCATGCGTCTTCTTAATCGCAACGCCTCTGGAAATCAAAACACCTTTCAAAAGCTTTTCTATTGCCTGCTGACAATGATAACAAATAATCTCCAACGGTTTCGGGTACATATGCTCATATAGATGCTTTGCCGTAAGAAAATCCATCTCAGCAAACTCCATCCACTCTTTCAAAATTTTTTCATTTTTCATACAACAGCACGCCCTCCTGCTT
>DWUX01000196.1 GCA_019120545.1 Candidatus Blautia stercoripullorum
CGTATATAATAGAAACCGGACAAAAAATATCTATATTCATATATAAACGGAGGAAAAACAATGCTTGAATTAAAAGATGTTTCTTTTCGTGTAGATGACGAGAAGGACAAGGAGAAAGATATCCTGGAGCATGTAAGCTTTACCCTGGAGGATAATAAGTTTGTTGCCATTACAGGTCCTAATGGGGGCGGAAAGTCCACTATGGCAAAGATCATCGCCGGTATCCTGAAGCCTACAGAAGGAAAGATCTTCTTTGACGGAGAGGACATTACAGACTGGAGCGTTACAGACAGAGCCAAAGCCGGGATCAGCTATGCTTTCCAGCAGCCGGTACGGTTTAAGGGCGTGACAGTCTTCGATCTGATCAATCTGGCGGCAGGAAAAGAAATTTCCCTTTCTGACGCCTGCCAGTATCTTTCCGAGGTAGGACTGTGTGCAAAGGACTATATTAACAGAGAAGTAAACGCCAGTCTGTCAGGCGGAGAGATGAAGCGTATTGAGATCGCCACTGTTATGGCCAGAAATACCAAATTATCTGTTTTTGACGAGCCGGAGGCAGGAATCGACCTGTGGAGCTTCCAGAACCTGATCCATGTATTTGAAAATCTTCACAAAGAAAAACACGGTTCCATTCTGATCATCTCTCATCAGGAAAGGATCCTGAACACAGCAGATGAGATCCTTGTGATCGCAGAAGGCAAGCTGGTGAAGAGAGGAACCAGAGAGGAAGTGCTGCCGGGACTGTTAAATGCGGCAGATGCTCCGGAAGATACTGCAAACTGCGCCATTTGGCAAAAAGGAGGACTGAACTGATGGATACAATACAGAAAGAACTTTTAGAGGCGGTTTCCGGACTCCATGAGATTCCGGTAGGAGCCTATAATATCCGTACAAACGGCAAGACAGAGGCAAGAAACAGCACAGAACATATTGAGATCCTGCCAAGAGAAAGCGGAGACGGCATTATCATCAAGATCAAACCGGGAACAAAAAATGAAAGCGTTCATATTCCGGTAGTGCTGTCCCAGGCAGGACTGAAAGAGACAGTTTATAATGATTTTTATATTGGAGACGACTGTGATGTGACCATTATCGCCGGCTGCGGTATCCATTGCGGTACAGATGACGGAAGCCAGCACGACGGTATCCACAGCTTTTTTATCGGGAAAAATTCCAGAGTAAAATATGTGGAGAAACATTACGGAACCGGCGATGGAAAGGGTCAGAAGATCATGAATCCGGAGACCATCATCGAGGTGGGCGAAAACAGCTACATGGAAATGGATACTGCCCAGATCAAGGGTGTGGATTCTACGATCCGGAAGACTACCGCAAAACTGGCAGATCATGCCAGCCTTAAGGTTATGGAAAGACTGATGACCCACGGAAATCAGAAAGCAGAGAGCCGTTTTATCGTAGATATGAACGGAGTAGATTCAGGAGCCAATATCATTTCCCGTTCTGTAGCAAGGGATGATTCTTATCAATTATTCCAGTCTGTGTTAAACGGAAATGCCAAATGCAGCGGCCATACAGAGTGTGACGCTATTATCGTAGGCAATGCCAAGATCAGTTCTATTCCGGAGATCACAGCCAACAATTCTGATGCGGCTCTGATCCACGAGGCGGCTATCGGAAAGATCGCCGGAGAGCAGATCATTAAACTGATGACTCTGGGATTGACCGAGGAAGAGGCTGAAGAGCAGATCATCAGCGGATTCCTGAAATAATCAGACGTATTTTAGACTCTTCCTCTGGTAAAATAGAAACAGCTGTAGCAAGGAGGGTGTTTCTATGATGTATAACAATGTAAGACATGAATGTAATCTGTATAATTTCTTTTTTGCGCCCAGAGGGAATAAAAGAATGATGGAACTGGGAATGAAGATCACACAGATGTATCTGAATCCTTTTGATCGTATCATTGGCATTATCGGAGCAAAGGATTCTGGCAAGAGCTGGCTGATCAAAGGGATGTTCCCGGGAATCCAGACAGTAGAGGAAGACGATGAATTTGAAATCCTGAACATGCCTCTGCTGAATTCAGAGGAGGTAGGCTTTTATACTCCGAAAACTTTTCATGTGGATGTCAGGACTGCTAAAAAATATGTATCTCTGGAGGATATCGCCGAAGCTGTGCGCCATGTGACTGCCCAGCATAAAAGAGTGATCGTGGAGCACTTTGAAATTCTGTATCCGGTTCTGAAGCGCAATGCGGATCTTCTCATCGGAATCGGCGAGGAAGTGATCGTAACCCGTCCTTCTCTTTTCGGACCTCTGCCGGATAATATAGCGGAGATTGCTTTTAATTCTCTGATCTACCGGAAGATGGCCCATAGTGCAGAGGATCTTTTCGGTTATTGTGTAAAAGATATTCCCAGGCCTGATTACAGCCGTTCAGATATCCGCCATGGATTTGCTATCAATTATCAGGAAAAGCCAGGGTTTGATCTGGAAGAAATTGAGGAAAAAGTGCTGGAAATGATCCGTATGGACCTGCCCATTATTCCGTATGACGAGGAACATATAAAAATCGGAGACTATGTTATGCATTGTACAGGTCCGCTGATGCATGTAGAAAGTACAGGAAAGATCCAGAACTTTACGTTAATGAAAGATTTCTATTATGAACCCAGATTTCACTATTATGTAGTGGCGGGAACTGTAGGAGTGAAACATACCCAGGATGCAGGGGATGAAGATGTGAACAAGATTGAGATAGTGGATGAATTATAAAAAGATCCCGGATTTTTCCGGGATCTTTTTCAAAGATCAGACAAATTCTGAAAAGGCAGAAAATATAGGTTGACAAATTTTGTAAATAGGCGTATTTCTATTATATGAGTTAGTGTTAACTAAATCAGTTGCTTTTGAAAGGAGGATTTTATGATAGCAGATATTATAATACTTGCGGCTGTGCTTTCTTACTGTGGATTTGTGCTCCGCAGACATCTCAGAAACAAAAAGAATGGATGCGGCGGCTGCGGAGGAAACTGCGGCAGCTGTAAAAAGGGCTGTCATTACTGAGAAAAGAAACAGGAAGGCGGGGATGACTATGACAGATGTGATTATACTGCTGATCATACTGATGGTTCTGATTTATGGGGTAAAAGGCACAGTAAAGCATTTTAAAGGTGAGGGAGCATGCTGCGGAGGCGGCAGCGGCCCTGTGAAAGCAAAACGGAAAGTGCTGAAAAAGCCAAAGATAGGAGAAAAAGTTATTCAGATCCAGGGAATGCACTGTGAGCCCTGTAAACAGAGCGTTATATCAGAACTGAATAAAATTGACGGTGTTGCAGCTAAAGTGGAATTAAAGAAAAACAGGGCGATTGTTTCTTTTGACAGGCCTGTGGATGATGAAGCGCTGCGCCAGGCAGTGGAAAAAGCCGGATTTAAGGTGGTTTCTATAGCCTGAAAATATGAAGTTATATGAAGTGAGGAAGAAAAACGGCATGGATCCTGTATCAGGCTCCACGCCGTTTTTCTAAATTTTATTCTATATTCCCTAAAGAGGGAACTTTGACAGTGAAAAATGCCGATAGTACAATGGAAGCTATAAGGTAACAGGAAAGGGAAGAATTTTCAGCCAGAGAAGAAAGGAAGGATGAAAATGGCGATTCATGTATTAGATGAGGCAAAGAGATGTTTAAACTGCAAGGTACCCCAGTGTCAGAAAGGCTGCCCCATCCACACTCCCATCCCCCAGGTGATCCAGCTTATGCTGAACGGACAGCTGGATAAGGCGGGAAGGATGCTTTTTGAGAATAATCCTTTGACTACAGTGTGCAGTCTGGTCTGCAATCATGAAAATCAGTGTGAAGGACACTGTGTCCTTGGAAAAAAGGGAGCCCCGGTACATTTTTCTACTATTGAGAACTATATTTCCAGCACCTATAGTTCTAAGATGGTAAAAGGACCGGCGGAACCTAACGGCATGCGGGTGGCTATTATCGGTTCCGGTCCGGCCGGGCTGACCATTGCAGTGCTTTTGGCCAGAAAGGGATATCAGGTTACAATCTTTGAGAGCAAAGATAAAATCGGAGGAGTGCTTCGTTATGGAATTCCGGAATTTCGTCTGCCAAAGAGTGTCCTGGATGATTTTGAGTACCGCCACCTGCTTTTGAAAGATATTAAAGTGCGGCCGAACACCACGATCGGAGGAGCAATCACCATAGACGATCTTTTACGGGACGGCTATAAAGCAATTTTTGTGGGCACAGGAGTCTGGCGTCCAAATGCGCTTCATATCAAAGGAGAAACTCTTGGCCATGTACATTTCGGTATCAACTATCTGAATAATCCGGACAGCTTTCATCTGGGCGAGAGGGTAATTGTCATAGGCGCGGGAAATTCTGCTATGGATGTGGCAAGAACAGCTTTGCGCAAAGGTGTGCGCTGGCTCCAGTGTTTTTCCAGAACCTCAACTGTTGCAGCAAGCCAGCATGAATATAATTATGCTTTGCTGGAAGGCGTGGAATTTGTTTACTGCAAGATTCCGGTAGAGATCACAGATGAAGGAGTGATCTTTGCTGACGCAGAAGAAAAGGAAGATGGAACAATCCGGCAGATCCCGGGAACAGAGAAATTGTATCCTGCGGACAGTGTGATCATTTCCATCAGTCAGGGACCAAAAAATCAGCTGGTAAATACTACCAAAGGACTGGAAGCCAATCAGAAGGGGCTTCTGGTTGCTGATGAGGAAGGACATACTTCCCGGCCGGAGATATTTGCCAGCGGAGATGTGGTAAACGGCGCCAGAACAGTGGTAGAGGCAGTTGCTCATTCCAAGGAAGTGGCAGAGGCTATGGATCAGTATATGCAAAGTTTGAAAAACTAAAGTATAGTCGCAGCGGATAGGGAAGGACTCTTCCCTATCTGAAAAAAATAAAAAATCTATAAAGTATTTCTTGACAGAATCCATTGGTTAGAATATACTAATCACTGTGAGAGGTAGCAATGCCTAACTCAACGAAAAAAGATAGAGAGACTGGCATAGATCAGTCGAAAGGGGTAAAAATATGACATTATTGGATGCCAAAGAAGGCGAAGAGTATATCGTTAAGGAAATTTCCACAGACGACGAGGAATTGGAAGCTTTTCTGTTTTCTCTGGGCTGCTACAGCGGGGAGCCGATCACCGTGGTTTCTCATTTAAAGGGCGGTTGTGTGGTTTCTATCAAGGATGGCAGATATAACATTGATACTGATTTAGCGAAAGCTATTTCAATATAATAATAAATGCAGTGAGCCTGTTCACTGTATGGAAGTTAAAAGTTTGGCCATAGGTTAGTGAATTCTAATTTTTGTTTGCGCCAACTAATCAAATGAAGGAGGAACTTTGTATATGAGAATTGCTTTTGCAGGAAATCCGAACAGCGGTAAGACCACCATGTACAATGCGTTAACAGGAAGAAATGAACGTGTTGGAAACTGGGCCGGCGTTACGGTGGAGCGAAAGGAAAGCCCGATCAAAAAGGCTTATTATGATGGAGGGGAAGAATTGATTGCAGTGGACTTGCCAGGCGCATATTCTATGTCTCCTTTTACCTCAGAAGAAAGTATTACCAGCAGCTATGTAAAGAATGAACATCCGGATGCGATCATTAATATTGTGGATGCTACAAACTTAAGCCGAAGCCTGTTTTTTACCACACAGCTTCTGGAACTGGGTGTTCCTGTAGTAGTAGCTTTAAATAAAAGTGATATTACAGAAAAGAAACAGACAAAAATTGATGTAAAACGTCTGTCTGAAAAACTGGGCTGTCCGGTGGTCAAGACCATCTCCACTTCCTCAGGTCATGAAGGTCTGAAAGAGGCCGTAAGCCAGGCTGCCGCCTTATATGGGAAAGGGCAGAAGGCTCCTTATGTCCAGGCTGATATTGATCTTCACGATAAAAATGCAGTAGAGGCTGCGGACAGAAAACGTTTTGATTTTGTCAACAGCATTGTAAAGGAAGTTGAGAAGAGAAAAGTCTTTACAAAGGATAAGAACCTGCAGGATAAGATCGACGCGGTGATCACCCATAAGATCATTGGTATTCCGATTTTCGCAGTGATCATTTTCCTGGTGTTCTACATATCTCAGACCACAGTAGGTACCTGGATCGCCGACTGGCTGGTTGCCTGGATCGAAACTTTCCAGGGCTGGGCAGGAGGAATGATGGAAGACGCCAACCCGCTGCTGTATGCCATCCTGGTTGACGGTATTATCGGCGGCGTAGGCGCAGTCGTAGGATTCCTGCCTCTGGTAATGGTTATGTACTTCCTCATCGCTCTTCTTGAGGACTGCGGTTATATGGCCCGTGCAACCGTTGTACTGGACCCCATCTTTAAAAGAGTAGGTCTTTCCGGTAAATCCGTAATTCCTATGGTAATCGGTACCGGATGCGCCATCCCGGGTGTTATGGCTTCCCGTACTATCCGTAATGAGAGAGAGCGGAGAACAACCGCTATGCTTACACCATTTATGCCCTGCGGCGCTAAGATCCCGGTAATTGCATTATTTGCCGGAGCTTTCTTCGCAGACGCATGGTGGGTATCTGCAACTATGTATCTGGTGGGTATTGTACTGGTTCTTCTGGGAGCCCTCCTTGTAAAGAGGATCACCGGACAGAAATACCGTAAATCTTTCTTCATCATCGAGCTTCCGGAATACAAAATTCCAAGCTTAAAGAGAGCCTGCGTATCCATGCTGGAGCGCGGTAAAGCATATATCATCAAAGCCGGAACCATTATCCTGGTCTGCAACACAGTTGTTCAGATCATGCAGAGCTTTAACTGGCAGTTCCAGCTTGTGGCAGAAGGTGCAGAGAATACATCCATCCTGGCAAGCATTGCCCATCCGATCTCCATCTTATTCATTCCTCTGGGATTCGGCGTATGGCAGCTTGCGGCAGCGGCCGTTACCGGATTTATCGCAAAAGAGAACGTAGTAGGTACTCTGGCTGTTGTTTACGGTGTGACAAATCTGATCGATACAGAAGAACTGGCGCTGGTTGGAAGCGGCAGCGACGTAGCTACTATTATGGGTCTTACAAAGGTTGCAGCTTTAGCTTATCTGATGTTTAACCTGTATACTCCGCCTTGTTTCGCAGCTCTGGGAGCTATGAACTCAGAGATGAAGAGCGGAAAATGGCTCTTTGGAGGTATCTGCCTCCAGCTTGCTACCGGTTATACCGTAGCTTTCCTGGTATATCAGATCGGTACTCTGGCTACCACCGGAGCTCTTGGAACTGCTTTTGTTCCAGGTCTGATCGCAGTTTTCGTATTCGCAGCTATCATTATCTGGAGAATACGGAAATCTGATCAGGAATTCACAGCAGAATACAGTCTCCACGCATAAGGAACAGGATGGATTTATCAGCCGGCAGGAGCAGGTTTCCTGCCGGCTGAAAATATCAGAAGGGAGAAGACAGCATATGACAGATCTTATAGCACTTTTAATTTTGGTTCTTATATTGGGGCTGGCAGTTGCTTATATCGTAAAAGCCAAGAGGAGAGGGGTTAAGTGTATCGGCTGTCCTGCAGGCGGCAACTGTCCCAGCGCCAAAAAGATGAAAAGAAAGAAACTGGACGGACCGGTGATAGGCAAAAAGATCCTGAAGATCTCCGGCATGCACTGCGATCACTGTGTGATGAATGTGACCATGATGCTGAACCGCATTGACGGAGTCAGCGCAGATGTGCACCTTTCAGCAGCCAGGGCTGTGGTCTCCTATGACCGGGACATTTCCGATGAGGTTTTAAAAGACGCTGTGGAAAAAATCGGGTATCAGGTAGTCAGTATTACCTGATACCCTTTTTATACGTGCTTTTTATAGATCCACTGGAGAAAATTGATCAGTGCGTAGAGGAGGATCGCCATAACGCAGAGGATCACAATAGCCATGATCATGGTGGTAAGCTGGAAAACCTGGCTGGAATAGATGATCAGATAGCCCAGGCCTCTTTTGCTGCCGATCATTTCTCCGATCACAATGCCGATGAGAGAAAGGCCGATATTCACTTTCATAACGCTTAAGATCAGCGGTACCGAGCCGGGAAGGATCACCTTCAGCAGCTCATCTTTCTTGTTTCCTCCCAAAGTCCGGATAAGTTTTAATTTATCCGGGTCTGTCTCACAAAAACCCGTATATAGATTCATAATAGCTCCGAAAACAGCCACGGAGATCCCTGCCAGGACGATGGTCTTCATATTGCTGCCCAGCCATACAATGAGCAAAGGAGCCAGGGCGGATTTTGGCAGGCTGTTTAAAACCACCAGATAGGGTTCCAGAATAAGGGACAGCCGCGGGAACGCCCAGAGGAGCACCCCGCAGCCGATCCCCAGTACTGTGACCAGACCAAAACTGATCAAAGTTTCCAGAAGGGTGATGGAAACATGGTCGATCAGGGTATGATCCAGGAGCATTTCCCCCATTTTTTCTATGATCTGTCCCGGACTTGAAAAGATAAAGGAATCGATCAGCCCGGTCCTGGCGGAGATTTCCCAAATTCCTACAAAAAATACAAACAGAAGTATCCTGGAAACCTGGATCAGAATGGAATTCCGCCGGATAGCCAGGAGATATTTTTTCTGACGCTGAGAAACCGGATCAGAGTTCTTCATGGTGGTTCAGCTCCTTCCAGATCTCGTTGAAATAGTTTTTAAATTCCGGGGCACTTCGGGAAGCCATAGGCGTCCGGTTTTCCATGTCGAATTCTATGGGGATGATCTTCTTTACTGTGGCTGGCCGCTTACTGAGGACAATGACCCGGTCAGCCATACTTACTGCTTCTGAGATATCATGGGTCACCAGAATGGCGGTTTTTCCTTCTTTTTTGATGATTTTCCCGATATCATCTCCAACAGAAAGCCTGGTCTGATAATCCAGAGCGGAAAATGGTTCGTCCAGGAGGAGCAGCTCCGGGTCAAGAGCCAGGGTACGGATGAGAGCGGCTCTTTGCCGCATACCACCGGATAACTGGGAGGGACGGGAGTTTTTGAATCTGTCCAGACCATAATCTGAGAGGAGATGTCGGGCTCTTTCTATGTTTTCTTCCGACTTCTTCTTCTGTATTTCCAGGCCAAGCAGCACATTACTGTATATGGTCCGCCATTCAAAAAGATGGTCTTTTTGCAGCATGTAGCCGATATTTGTGGCAGTTTCCTCCATAGGCTTTCCTTTTAGGAGGATTTCCCCCTTTTCCGGCTTCAGAAGTCCGCAGAGCATATCCAGAAGAGTAGATTTACCTCCAGGAGACCAGAGGAAACAAAAAGAGGCAGACGGCATAGTATAGCAGAGAAAAGCAAAAACCAGGAAAAAAATGAAGGAACGAGAAATCCAAATAGAAATTATACAGCAGGGAGAACTGCCCCGAAAAGAAATCCTGGACTTTTGGGCAGTACAGATCGGAGAACAGTTGAAGAAAGAAGTGCCATCAAAAGAAGAGAGAATGGAAATCCTGGAACAGATTTTGAAAAAATTTTAGGCACTTCTCTCTAAAAACTTGATTTTTACAGAAAAAGTGATACTGCACAGTACACCAGAAGCAGGGCCATGACCAGGTTTACGGCCTTTGTATGCCGGGCAAAGAACCGGCAGAAGGCAGCGCCAAACAGAGCCCATACATAGGAACCGGAGGCACCGATGACGGTCAGCACCAGCACAAAACCGAAAAGGACCAGAGGAGAAGAATACACCGGCAGAATATAAAGAGACATAGCAGTAATGGCATAAATGTAAATCTTTGGATTCATAAACTGAAGGATCATTCCGGCCATAAAGCTGGCTTCTTTTCCTCCTTCTGCTTTCAGATCTCCGGAGCTTTTCCATACTTTCCAGGCAAGATAGAGCATATATATGGCGCCCAACACCTGCATGAAGATTTTTACTTTGGGAAGAAGATTGTACAGGGTGGCGCTGAAAAGAGTGCAGAGGCTCATGACAAAGAAGAAGCCGGCGGTAATCCCCAAATTAAAGACAACACTGCGGCGGAATCCCAGCCGGGCTGCGTTGCTCATCGAAAGCAGATTGTTGGCTCCTGGAGTATAGGCAGCAATGAAACAGTAGATTAAAAAATCATACAGCGGGAACAAAAAAATCCCTCCTTCTTTAAACAATACTTTTTGACTTTACAACCAGAGAATATGATTTTATAATGTAATAAAAAGTATAGTATAGTACTATTTGTTTGATATAATAATACATCTGTACTAATATAATGTCAATAGGGAAGTGATATTTTGGAATCTATGAATAAAATCGTGGCCAGAAATGTGAAAAGTCTCCGGGAGAAGAGTAATCTGAGCATGGATCAGCTGGTCAGATTAAGCGGTGTCAGCAAAAGTATGCTGGCCCAGATAGAAAAAGGAGAGGCAAATCCGACCATATCTACTCTCTGGAAGATTTCCAACGGCCTGAAAGTGCCTTTTGACGCCCTTACAATGCGTCCAAAGTCGGATTATGAGATCGTGAAGACCGGGGAGGTGGAGCCTCTTTTGGAAGATAAGGGAAGAGTCCGGAATTATTCCCTGTTTCCAGATGATGAAAACAGAAGATTTGCAGTCTATTATCTGGAATTGGATCCGGAAAGCTTCTGGGAATCAGAACCTCATTTAAAGGGAACTGCAGAGTTTATTACGGTCTTTGCCGGAAGCCTGGAGGTCAGGACCGGGGACAGGGTCTTTGATGTAAAACAGGGAGAAAGTATCCGGTTTCCGGGAGACCGGATCCATTCCTACAGGAATACAGGACAGGAAATGACAGTTCTCCATATGATTTTATACAATCCATAAGAGAAACGAGAGAAAAGCTATGAAAAATATTATGATCATAGGGGCGGCTATAGGAGACGTGCTGGTCTATCCCGTTTCTCCGGAGGTTTTCGCTTCGGGTTCTCATCCTGCCAGGGAAATCCTGCTGTCTACAGGAGGCGATGGCCTGAATGAAGCCACGGTACTGGCAGGCTTAGGAAAAGATCCATATCTCTGCACTTTGCTGGGGAGGGATCAGATGGGAGAACTGGTCAAAGCCCACTGTCAGACCAGAGGGATCCGGCAGGACTTCCTTCGAAATGAAGGGGATATTCCTACAGGGCTAAATGTAGTGCTGGTTCAGGAAAACGGAGAGAGAAGTTTTCTGACCAATCCTTCCAGCACCCTGAGAAATCTCAAGGCCTGCCATATCCCGGAGATTTTTCCACAGGACGTAGGGATTTTGTGCCTGGCCAGTATTTTTGTCTCTCCCTGGCTTGGAAGCCAGGAACTGGCAGAGATTTTCGCCCGGGCAAAAAAGCAGGGGATTACAGTCTGCGCAGATATGACAAAGAGAAAAAAAGGTGAAACCGCCTGGAATATGAAAGCAGCCTTTTCCCAGGTGGACTATCTCTTTGCCAACAGGGAAGAGGGACAGCTCCTTACAGAAAAAGAGGAACCAGAGGAGATCGCAGAAGTATTCCTGGAATGCGGGGCCGGATGTGCAGTGATCAAAACCGGGAAAAAGGGCTGCTATATAAAGAATGAGAAAGAAGCCTTTGCCATACCGGGATTTTCGGTGGAATGTGTGGATACCACCGGAGCCGGAGACAGCTTCTGCGCCGGATTTCTCTATGGACTGTCTGAGGAGAAAGACTTATATACCTGCGGTCTGTACGGAAACGCCTGCGGAGCCTTGGCTGTCCGTCAGGTAGGCGCCTGCAGGGAAAAGATTTTATGGAAAGATGTGGAAAAATTAATCGAAGAACAGGAGAAAAAAAAATAGGATAAAGCTGTTTCAACGTTTTTTCTGCTGCATATACTATAGAGAAGCTGAAAAAAGAAGGGATTCCTTTGCGGATCGCCATTTATGTGAGAAAATCCAAATGGACAGGCAGAGGAGAAAGCATTGAAAACCAGATCCTTATGTGCAGGGAATACATAGAAAAGTTCATAGAAGACTCCCGGGATGCCCAGATCCTGGTCTACAGCGACGAGGGTTTTTCCGGGAAAGATACCAACAGGCCCGAGTTTCAGAAAATGTTAGAAGACATGAAACAGGGGCCTTTTCAGTATCTGGTCTGCTACCGTCTGGACCGTCTGGGAAGGAATCTGGCGGATCTGGCTCTGCTGATCGAAAAGCTGAACAGGGAACACACAGAATTTGTCAGCATAAAGGAGCACTTTGACACTACCACACCTATGGGAAAGGCTATGGTATATTTTTCCGGAGTGCTGGCCCAGATGGAGCGGGAGCAGATCGGGGAACGGGTCCGGGATAATATGTTCCTCCTGGCACGAAGCGGCAGATGGCTGGGAGGCAGCACTCCTCTGGGCTTTCACGTCAAAGAAAAGCTCTATGGAGAAGAAAAGATCCGGAAAGCCTTTTATCTGGAAGTGGAAGAAAAAGAAGCAGAAATCCTCCGCCAGATCTTCCGGGAGTTTTTAAGCTCCCATTCTTTTACCAAAACAGCTCAAAAGCTCACGGAGAAAAAAATATTTACAAGGAGAGGGAGAGCCTATACTCCGGAGACCATTGGAGAGATTCTGGAAAATCCGGTATACTGCCAGAGCGGGAAGCTGGCCTATGATTATTTTGCTTCTCTGGGCTGCCGTATGGGATTTTCCAGGGAGGAAGCCAGTGAAGAGAAAGGACTGATCCGATATGGAAAGACTGTTTCCTCCAGATATCGGGGACAGGAGACTCCTCCACAGGAGTGGATCATTGCCCAGGGTGAACACAGAGGGCTGATCTTTCAGGAGGATTTTCTAAGAGTCCAGAGTCTTCTGGAAAGACACCGTCTGGGAAAGCGGGGAGAGGGCAGGATCCAGAATGAGACCAGTCTGCTGGCCGGCCTCCTGTTCTGTTCCTGCGGCAGCAGGATGAGGCCGAAATATTATAGAAAGAATCAGGTTAATGAGGAAGGACAGCGAAAGTTTTCCTATCGGTGTATCTGCCGGGATAAAACCAGAGGCCAGGCCTGCCGGAGCGGTCCGCTGCCGGGAAATGTGGCTGACAGCATGATCTGGGAATTCCTCATGGAAAGGACCAGACAGGCAATACCTGTGAAAGAAATCTTCCAGGAGATCAGAAGAAAGACGGAAAAGGAAAAAGAACAGGAAGAAGAGAGAGAAAATATCCATAAAGAGGAGGTAAGGCTGGAACAGGAGGCCCTGCGGCTCACCCAGAGACTGGCGGAAACCAAAGACCGGGATCTGGCAGGATTCCTGGAAAATGAGATCCGCAGAAGGCTGGCGGAAAGAGAGAATCTTAGAAAAAGAGAAATGGAGAAAAGAAACTCTTTGGAGCAGAAAGAAAGGGAAAATCTCATCTGCCGGTATTCAGATCCAGAATTTTTCTTTTCATTTTTGTCTGTTCCCAACAAACGGATATATATAAGGATCTGGCTGGAGAGGATTGTCTGGGAGGAAGAAAGAAGCAGGCTCTGCCTTTTTGTTTCTTCTGGTCCGCAGTAGCATTACCGCAGCCCGAGGGACCTACCACAGCTGCAAATTCTCCGGAAAATACCTGGAAGGATACATGGGAAAGGGCAGGAGTTTCTCCGGATTTTGTGTGATAAGCATAACTGATATCTTTAATTTCCAAAAGAGGTGCAGCCATAAGGCACTTCCTTTCCTGTCAGAAAACAAAGTTTCTTTTTTATCATATACCATAAGATATGTGTATTTTCGGGTACTTGACAAATATAGTACAAATTATTATAGTATAGAATAGAAAAAAGAGGAAATCCTCTTTTGTGATGTCAGGATTGCAAAATACAGACAATCCATGACATAAAAAAGTAAGAGATTGCATGCAGGAGGTGCAGAAGATGAAAATCTTATTTTTCGATACCAAAAGTTATGACAAAGAATCTTTTGATAAACAGGTGGTCAATTATCCGGATATTGAAATTGAATATCTGAAGACAGACCTGACACCAAAGACAGCTCCCCTGGCTAAGGGCTATGACGCGGTATGCGCCTTTGTAAGTTCAGATGTGGGAACAAAGACGGTAGAGGCGCTCCACGAGGCAGGAGTAAAACTGATCCTTATGCGGTGTGCCGGCTTTAATAACGTAGATCTGGATAAGGCCAAAGAATATGATATTAAAGTTATGCGCGTGCCGGGATATTCCCCCGAAGCAGTAGCAGAACATGCCATGACTCTGGCTCTGGCAGTCAACCGCCGTATCCATAAAGCATATGTAAAAGTAAGAGAAAATGACTTCAGTCTGGGCGGCCTTATGGGGATCAACTTCTACCAGAAGACAGCAGGTATCGTGGGAACCGGTAAGATCGGCGCCGCTATGGCAAGGATCTGCAGAGGTTTCGGAATGAAGGTTATTGCTTATGATGTATATGAGAATCCATCCTTAAAGGATTTTGTTACTTATGTGACTCTGGATGAACTGCTGGCACAGAGTGATCTGATCTCTCTTCACTGTCCGTTGATGGACAGCACCTATCATCTGATCAATAAGGACACTATCGCCAAGATGAAAGACGGGGTGATCCTGGTAAATACTTCCAGAGGCGGTCTGGTTAAGACAAATGACCTGATCGACGGAATCCGCGCCAGAAAATTCTTCGGCGTAGGATTGGATGTATACGAAGAAGAAACTAAGAATGTTTTCGAGGACCGTTCCGATGAGATCCTGGAGCATTCCACAACAGCAAGACTTCTTTCTTTCCCAAATGTTATGATCACTTCCCATCAGGGATTCTTTACCCAGGAAGCTTTGGAGGCTATTTCCAAGACTACTCTGGACAATGCAGTGGCATTTGAGAAAGGCGAGACAACAGGCAACGAAGTGGCAGCACAGTAAAAACAGAATAGAACCATACTACAGGGAGCAGGGCGGAGAAAATGTCCTGCTCCTTTTTACAGGAGAAAAAATGAATAAACGCAATTATCAGAAAGAACTGGAAAAGATCATAGAGGAAAATCAGAAGGTGGGCAGAGTCCCCCGGCTGTTCCTTCACAGTTGCTGCGCCCCCTGCAGCAGCTATGTACTGGAATATTTAAGCCAGTATTTTCAGATCACGGATTTTTTCTACAATCCTAATATTTCCCCAAAAGAAGAATATGATAAAAGGACCAGGGAGCTTCAGAGGCTTATTGAAGAAATGCCTTTTCTCCACAAGCCTGAGTTTGTAGAAGGGAGATATGATCCTCAGGAGTTTTTTCAGATGGCGAAAGGCCTGGAGGAAGTGCCGGAAGGGGGCGAGCGGTGCTTTAAATGTTACCGTCTCCGGCTGGAAGAGGCGGCGAAAATGGCGGCCCGGGGCGGTTATGACTATTTTGCCACCACCCTTACCATCAGTCCCTTAAAAAACGCCCAGAAGCTTAACGAGATCGGAGAGGAGCTGGAGAAGATCTACCATGTAAAACATCTTCCTTCGGATTTTAAAAAGAAAAACGGTTACAAACGCTCCACAGAACTGTCCAGGGAATATGGCCTTTACCGCCAGGATTACTGCGGCTGTGTTTTCTCAAAAAGAGAGCGGGAAAGGCAGAAAGCAGAAGGAAAAACTTGCGGTTAATACTATAAAGTGATAAAATTTTACAGAAGTTAAAATCGAAAGAAATGAGGATAGGATATGGCACAGTTATGGGGAGGCCGTTTCACCAAGGAAACGGATCAGTTAGTTTATAATTTTAATGCTTCTCTTGGTTTTGACCAGAAGCTTTATAAACAGGATATTACCGGAAGTATGGCACATGCTTCCATGCTGGCAAAGCAGGGGATCCTTACAGAAGAAGAAAAAGAGGAGATCCTGGACGGACTGAAAGGAATCTTAGAAGATATCCAGAATGGGAAACTGGAATTTTCTCCGGAATATGAGGATATCCACAGCTTTGTAGAGGCAAATCTCATTGACCGGAAGGGAGATGTGGGCAAGAAGCTTCATACCGGAAGAAGCCGGAACGACCAGGTGGCTTTGGATATGAAGATGTATGTCCGGGACGAGATCGGCGAGACAGATCTCCTTTTGAAAGAGCTGCTGGAATCTCTTCTTAAGATCATGGAGGAAAACCTCCACACTTATATGCCGGGATTTACTCATCTCCAGAAAGCTCAGCCGGTAACTCTGGCGCATCATTTCGGCGCTTATTTTGAAATGTTCAAAAGAGACAGGAGCCGTCTGGCAGATACGAAAAAGCGGCTGAATCTCTGCCCATTGGGAAGCGGCGCCCTGGCTGGGACCACCTATCCCCTGGACCGGGAATATACAGCTAAGGCTCTGGGTTTTGACGGACCTACGCTCAACAGTATGGACTCTGTGTCTGACAGGGATTATCTCATTGAACTGCTGTCTGATCTGTCCCTGATCATGATGCATTTAAGCCGGTTCTGTGAGGAGATCATTATGTGGAATTCCAACGAGTACCAGTTCGTGGAGATCGACG
The DNA here is from genome assembly GCA_019120545.1 of Candidatus Blautia stercoripullorum. Classification (GTDB taxonomy): domain Bacteria; phylum Bacillota; class Clostridia; order Lachnospirales; family Lachnospiraceae; genus Blautia; species Blautia stercoripullorum. Next base: position 16,370 of record DWUX01000196.1, read on the forward strand.
ACGGCTACAGTACAGGAAGCAGTATCATGCCTCAGAAGAAAAATCCGGATATAGCAGAGCTGGTAAGAGGAAAGACCGGAAGAGTCTACGGTGCTCTTATGTCCATGCTTACCACCATGAAGGGTATACCTCTGGCATATAATAAAGACATGCAGGAAGACAAGGAATTTACCTTTGACGCCATTGATACGGTAAAAGGCTGCATTGCTCTCTTTAACGGTATGGTTTCCACTATGGAATTTAAGAAGGAAAACATGGAGAGAAGCGCCAAAAACGGCTTTACCAATGCTACAGACGCGGCAGATTATCTGGTAAACCACGGAGTTCCTTTCCGGGATGCCCATGGCATTGTGGGACAGCTTGTCCTCCACTGCATTGAAAAAAATATTTCTCTGGATGAAATGTCTCTGGAGGAATATAAAGCCATCAGTCCTGTGTTTGAAGAAGACATTTATGAAGCCATAAGTATGAAGAACTGTGTGGAGAAACGGAACACTATCGGAGCTCCGGGAACAGAAGCCATGAAACAAGTGATCGAGCTCCAAAAAAAATATTTGAAAGAAAATTCTTGACTTTTCTGAAAAGTTTGATATATTAGAATCTATGAAAAATGTATGCGGAAAGAAGACATA
>DWUX01000197.1 GCA_019120545.1 Candidatus Blautia stercoripullorum
GGTCGAAAAGGAGGATACTATGACCTACGCAGATATGTTTTCAAAGGTAAAAGGAATGTTGATGGACGCAGATGTCAGTGATATCCAGGAACATCTGGCATATCAGTTTAACATTACAGGAGAGGCAGAAGGAATTTTCTATGCTGAGGTAAAGGAAGGCAAGCTGTATGTGGAGCCTTATGAGTATTTTGACAGAGACGCTATGTTTACCTGTTCCGCAGAGACTCTCTTTAAGATCGCAGATGGAAAAACAGATCCTATCCTTGCGGTAACTCTTGGAAAATTAAAAGTAGAAGGAAATATTGATAAGGCGTTAAAGTTAAAAGACCTGATCAACAGCAAAAAAAAGAAGAAAAGTAAAAAATAGGATGTTCAGAAAAGCAGGTGAATAAAATGGGTAATTTACTGAAAGGAGCAGCCGGACTTCTGGGGGCTGTAGCTGCGGCGGAAGCAGCGGGCACAGCATATTTCTACAGAAGGACCATGAAGCGTTATAATGCAAAAACAGAACGTACCATGAAGATGTCCGGGGTGGACTGGGAACAATATTTTCCCATGATGCATAAGAGAAGCGCCTGGATGATGGAGCAGCCTCATCAGGATGTGTGGATCCGATCCAGAGACGGCCTGAAGCTTCACGGCACATATTTTAAAGGCGATGAAGGAAACAAAGCAGTGATCTGTTTCCATGGTTATACAAGCAAAGGACTGAATGACTATGGAAGCCTGTCCTATTACTATCTGAAACATGGATTCCGGATGCTGCTCATTGATGAAAGAGCCCACGGGGACAGTGAAGGTACTTATATCGGTTTCGGCACCATGGATCGGTATGACGGCATGGAGTGGGTTAAATGGATGATCCATGAGATCGGGGAGGACGCCCAGATCCTCCTTCACGGAAATTCCATGGGAGGCGCAACTGTCTGCATGATGGGAGGAATGAAGCTTCCGCCACAGGTGAAAGGGATTGTTTCTGACTGTGCCTTTACTTCGGCTAAAGAGGTATTTACCCATGTGCTTCACAGTATGTATCACCTTCCGGCTTTCCCTATGATCCAGATCGCAGATAAGCTGAATAAGAAAAAAGCCGGTTATGGACTGGACGATTGCAACGCTGCAAGAGAAGTGCGGAAGGCCAAGGTACCTTTCCTGTTTATCCACGGAGAAAAAGATATTTTTGTCCCCTGCTGGATGTGCGAGGAAATCTATAAGAATTGTGCAGCGCCCAAGACGAAACTGATTGTAAAAGACGCAGGCCACGCAGAGAGCTATTATAAAGATATGGCAGCATATGAAAAGGCCCTTGATTCATTTATCGGAGGAATAATGAAATGATGAAGACAAGAAAAGGACACAAAGTATACCCGTTGACTGTAGCGCAGAAATTCCATCTGTACTATCTGCCTTTCTGTCCCACAGCGGCAGTGCTGAACATTGGTACCAGCGTGACTATTGAAATTGAGATTGACTGGGATCTTCTGGCAAAATCTATTAATAAGGCTTATGCAAGAAGCGAAGGCATGCGGATCCGTTTTGCAAAAGATAAAGAAGGAAACTGGTATCAGTATGTGGCAGATCCGGAAGAGATGAAGATCGAGTTTGTGGATTTCTCCAAAGGGACTATGGAAGAAGCGGAAGCCACTATGCAGAAGTGGACTACCGTGCCCTTCAAGATGGAAGATTCTCAGATGAGCCGGATCGTTATGATCCAGATGCCTGACGGATTTAACGGGATCTATTTCCTGGTACATCATATGATCGCAGACGCTCAGTCTCTGATCTGCTTTATGAAAGATATTATCGAACTTTACTGTAATGAAAAATATGAAGGAGTTCCATATCCGAAAGAGATGGCTTCCTATATTGACCAGTTGAAGAAAGATCTTGCCTATGAGGCCGGCAGCAAAGCCCAGTTAAGAGATATTGAATATTTCCAGAAAGAAATTGAAAAAGGCGAACCGATCTACAACGGTATCCATGGAAGAGATAAGCTGGAAGCTGCCAGAGAGATGTTTAAAAATCCGGAACTTCGGACAGCTTTCAATGCTTCCGATGATACAAAATCCGCCCTGGATATTTTCCATCTGGAAGCAGAACCTACAAAGCGGCTGATGGATTTCTGCGAGAAATATCATGTTTCACTGGCCTGTCTGCTGCTCATGGGCCTGCGTACCTATTTCCAGAAGATGAACGGTTTTGAGGATGTGTCTATCAACAATGCCATTGCAAGACGTGCGACTTTGAAAGAAAAGAAATCCGGCGGCACAAGGATCCATTCTTTCCCTATCCGGACTATCTTTTCTGAAGATATGAAATTTATTGACGGCGTTTATGCTATCCGGGACAAACAAAACGAGATCTTCCGTCACGCAAACTATGATCCTACCGCCTATTTTGCTTACCGTTCCAAGATCTATCCCCAGCCTCATGCAGGTCTGACTTATGAACCGATTTCCCTGACCTATCAGCCGATGACCCTTCAGGAGAACGGACTTACAGAACTGGGGGATATCCGTTATAAGACAAAATGGTATCCTAACGGAAGCTGCCCCCAGGGAATGTATCTGACTGTTATGCACCGTCCCGAGGACAATGGACTGGACTTTAACTTCGAGCATCAGATCAAGGCAGTGTCCAGGGATGAGCTGGAATATCTTTATTACTATCTGTGCAAGATCATGTTCAAAGGAGCAGAAAACCCGGATCTGACCATTGGTGAGATCATCAAGCTGGTATAAAAATTCAGGAGGAAAAGATCATGTTTGAAAAATTAGTTGATATCATTTGCAGTTATGTAGAAGTGGAAAAAGAAAATATCCATCCGGAATCCCGTTTCATGGAAGATCTGGGATTTACCTCTTATGATTTTATGAGTATGCTGGGAGAGATCGAGGATGAGTTTGACGTGGAGATCGAGCAGACAGAGGCTATGAACATCCGTACAGTACAGGAAGCTGTAGATTATCTTGAAAAACTTGTTGCCGAAAACTGATTCTGAAGCAGGGAAAGGATGGAAAATATATGCTTTGCAGTACAGTTCGCCAGATTCTGGTAAATACGGAGGAAAAATACGGACCGGAAGATGCTATTCGCTATAAAATAAGCAAAAATGAAATCGGATCCAAAACCTATACCCAGCTGCGGGAAGACAGCGAAAGCTTTTCCAGAGTCCTCCAGGACCTGGGAGAGCAGGGAAAACACATTGCGGTGATCGGAATGACTTCCTATGCCTGGCTGGTTGCCTATTTCGGTACAGTCAACAGCGGCAGCGTGGTAGTGCCTCTGGATGTAAACCTGCCGGCAGAAGACGTCTGCGACCTTATCGCGCGGTCAGATTCCACAGTCCTTGTCTATGATGAAGTGAGAAAAGATGTTGCGGCTATAGCTAAAGAACGCTGCCCAAAGCTTAAGACCCTGATCTCCATGCAGCAGCAGGAACATGACGATCATGCCCGCGCTTTCTGGAAGCTTCTTGAGGAGCACAGAGGAAGTTTTGATTATACGCCGGATCCGGATCAGCTGTGTACGATTATGTTTACCTCAGGCACTACGGGAAAGAGTAAAGGCGTTATGCTGACTCACAGAAACGTGGCGGAAAACGCTACCTGTCTGGATATGAAGATCCCGGAACGCATTGTGATCATGACAGTGCTTCCCATCCATCATGCTTATTGTCTGAGTATGGATATTTTAAAAGGCGTATCTCTGGCAGCGGTGATCTGTATCAATGACTCTTTAATGCGTGTGGCAAAGAATATTAAGCTTTTCAAGCCGGAGATGATCCTGATGGTTCCCCTGATGATCGAGACTATGGCAAAAAAATTAGAGGAAGCTTCTCTTCTTCCGGCCAAGATCGTGAAGAATCAGGTCTTTGGAAAACAGTTCCATACCATCTGCAGCGGCGGCGCCTACCTGGATCCTTCCTACATAGATCTGTTCAAAAAATATGACATCACCATTCAGCAGGGCTACGGCATGACCGAATGTTCTCCGGTTATCAGTATTTCCCAGAAGTGGAACATCCGGAAGGATTCCGTGGGACAGCTGGTGCCCAACTGTCAGGCAAAGACTGTAGACGGAGAGCTGTGGGTAAAGGGCAGCAGCGTTATGCAGGGATACTATAAAATGCCGGAAGAGACAGCGGAGACCCTGGAAGACGGCTGGCTGAAGACCGGAGATCTGGGCTATGTAGACGAGGAAGGTTTTGTTTATCTCACCGGAAGAAAGAAAAACCTGATCATTACAAAGAATGGAGAAAACGTATCTCCTGAGGAGCTGGAAAACGCTCTCAGCACGAACCGTCTGGTAGGAGAAGTTCTTGTCCGCGACCATAACGGCGTCATCGAGGCGGAGATTTATCCGGATCAGGATTATGTGAAGAAAAAACGGATCAAAGACGTAAAGGCAAGTCTTCAGGAAGTCATTGACCAGTACAATAAGACAGCGGCTCCCCAGAAGAAGATCTACAGCCTGATCGTCAGAGATACAGAGTTTGAGAAGACGACTACAAGAAAGATAAAAAGATTTTAATGATACAAAAAATAATCCCTTAGTTGGACCAGCTGCTTCCCGGCAGGCCCGGCTAAGGGGTTTTTTGGTAACGGCGGCTCGAACAGATAGAATCAAAAATGGGCAGATAGCAGTGGTCTGTCTACTACGGTCCAGAAGGAGAAAGTTCTGGAATGCGGAGGTGGAAACTCCGGAAAGCATTGAAAACTGGCGGACAATCTCTCTCTTCTTTCTGGAGACTGGAATATGCCCCTGGAAATTTGGCTGAAAATGTGGTATACCATTATTCTGTAAGATTTTAAAGACTGGAGGATATAGGATGTGGATCGCAGATAAATATATTGATCATGTAAAGGAACAGACCGTGGAACATCCGGGCGAGAGCTGGGAAAAGATGCTCCTGGGATTTAAGGCTAACAAGCTCCGTACAAAGCTTCTTCCAAAGAAAGGTATTTCCAAAGGATATCAGAAGCTGGAAGCTATGATGATGTCTTTGGTGGCAGATTCCCTGGGAAAGCCGGAGAGCTATGTATGGGGAAACATTTTTGCCCCTTCTGAGCTGATCAGCTGTTTCGGGCTTCAGACACTTTCTATCGAATGTCTTTCCTGCTATTTCAGCGGATATCATCTGGAAGATTTCTTTATCGATTATGCCCAGAATACGGGAATTGCGCCTACCCTGTGTTCTTACCATAAAACTTTTGTAGGGGCTATTGACAGCGGGGCGGTTCCTGTGCCGGAATACGCGGTAACCACTTCTCTTTCCTGCGACGGGAATCTGAACACTTTCCGGTATCTGGAGAAGAAAAAGGGAGTGCCCTTTACTTTTCTGGATGTTCCTTACAGAGATGACCCGGAATCTGTAGACTATCTGGCAGACCAGCTGAAAGGCTTTGCAAAAGAACTGGGAAACCGCTTTGGCAGGAATTTTGAGGAAGAAAAACTCCGGGAGGCTATCCGGATCGAGAATGCGACCAGAGAGGCACTGATGGAATTTTTTAAGCTCCAGAGTGAGCGGTATTATCCGGGAGAACTGATCAGCCATCTTTATATGATGATGGGCATGCACCTTCTCATCGGCAGACAGGAGTTCCTGGATCTGATCCGGTTTATGATCCGGGATATCAAGAATTATCCCAAATTTGAGGGAAAGAAGATCCTGTGGATCCATCTTCTCCCATTTTATCAGGAAACCCTGCAGAGCTATTTTAATTCCAGCCGGAAGTACCAGATCATTGCCAGCGATATCATCATGGATTCCATGGAGGAAATGGACGAGACAAAGCCTTTTCATGCCCTGGCAAAGAAGATCATAAGGAATCTTTATAATGGTTCTTATTCCCACAAGGCGGAAATGGTAGGAGAGCTGGCAAAGACACTGAAGCCGGATGCGGTGATCCAGTTCTGCCACTGGGGCTGCAAGCAGTCTTCAGGAGGAAGTATACTGCTGAAAGAAAAAATGCAGGAGATGGACATTCCCATGCTGATCCTGGACGGAGACGGAATTGACAGACGGAACAGTCATGACGGTCAGATCAAGACACGTCTGGAAGCATTCCTGGAAATGCTGGATACAGGAGAAGACCAAGAGACATCAGAGAAGGAAGAGAAGAAGGTATGTTAGGATATATTTGTAAATATGCTCCTGTGGAGATTTTTCAGTCCATGGGGATCCGGATGGAGAGGATCGAGCCGGATGTGACTAACTTTAACCAGGCAGAGATCCGCATGCACCCCAATATCTGCAGCTTTGCCAAAGGAGTCCTGGAAGAAGTCATGAAAAGGGACTATGAGGGAGTGATCCTTACCACCTGCTGTGACAGCATCCGGCGGCTTTATGATGTGCTGAAAGAAGAATTTCCTGAAAAATTCATCTATATGCTGGACACCCCCAGGATCACCAAAGAAGCGGGAATCACTCTTTATGAGCAGCGGATCCGCACTATGATCCGGGAATACGAGAAGTTTTCCGGAAAGACTTTTGATGAGAAAAAGTTTCTGGAATATATCAAAGACAAGGACCAGGAACAGCAGTATGCACGAAAGCAGGGGGGCCTGAACATCGGTATTATCGGCGCCAGGGCAAATGACAGCATGAAAGAGATCCTGGCAGAAAATAAAGCCAATGTAGCCTTTGACCTGACCTGCACAGGACTGGGAAGAAAGATCCTGGTGGATGAAAAAGAAATCCTGGCCGGATATACCAGAGGACTGTTAAGCCAGTTCCCCTGTATGCGGATGGAACAGGCGGCCAACCGGGATGAGCTGATCCGCCGTTTCGCAGGCAGCGTAGACGGGATCATTTACCATACGGTGCAGTTCTGTGACAATTATGCCTATGAATACGCCTGGCTGAAGGACTGGCTGGACCGGCCCATGCTCTTGCTGGAAACCGACTATACCCGGCAGAGCAGCGGGCAGATCCGCACCAGGATCGAAGCTTTTCTGGAGTCTCTGACTCCGGAAATACACCGGGAGAGACCAACAGGAAAGGGAGAGAAAACAATGTATGTAATGGGAATAGACAGCGGTTCCACCTCCACCAATGCGGTGATCATGGACCAGGATAGAAAGATCAAGGCGTTTTCTGTAGTGCGTACCGGGGCAAAATCCGGAGTCAGCGCCCAGAAAGCCTTAGAGGAGGTACTGGAGAAAGCGGGACTTGTCAGAGAAGATATTTCCTGGATCGTATCCACAGGATACGGGCGGGTAAGCATTTCCTTTGCAGATGAAAATGTGACGGAGATCAGCTGCCACGGCAAGGGAGCCCACTATTTTAATCCCAGGATCCGTACCATCCTGGACATCGGCGGTCAGGACAGCAAGGCTATCCACTTAAATGAAAAGGGAGAGGTGAAGGATTTCGTCATGAACGACAAATGCGCCGCAGGCACAGGACGTTTTCTGGAAATGATCGCCCGTACCCTGGAGGTTTCTCTGGACGAACTGGGAGCCATTGCCCTCACTTCCACAGAGAAGATCGAGATCACAAGTATGTGTTCTGTTTTCGCAGAGTCCGAGGTGATCTCTCTGATCGCTAATAATAAGGAAAAAGCGGACATTGCAGACGGGGTCTGCCACGCCATTGCCAATAAGGCCTTTGGCCTGCTCCGCCGGGTAGGCATGGAGCCGGATTTTATGATGACGGGAGGAGTTGCCAAGAATCCCGGCGTGGTCCGGGCTGTAGAGGAGAAGATCGGAGCCAGTCTGTATATCTGCGAGGAACCGGAGATCGTAGGAGCTGCGGGAGCAGCATTGTATGCTTTGGAGAAAGTTCTATGAAGCGGTATGGGGACAGAGGAGAAGAAAAACTCAGCAATAAAGGAAGGATAGCCAGATTCATCTCTTTTCAGGGAACCACTTCTAAAGCGGAGATTTCTTCCAGACTGAATTTGAGCATGCCTACTACTCTGCAGAATGTAAAATATCTGATAGAAGAAGGAATCGCAGAAGAAACCGGAGAATATGCCTCTACAGGAGGACGTAAAGCCAAGGCTATATCTATCAGAAGCGATGCGGGGTATGGAGCGGGCGTAGACATTACTAAGAATCATGTTACAATGGTGATGGTCAACGGAAAAAAAGAAATGATAGCTGCAAAGAGGATCAGGATTTCTTATGAGGACAGCCGCAGGTATTATGAAGAATTGATCAAAGCCGTAAAAGCTTTTATAGAAAGTCAGAAGATTGACCGGGCCAAAATTGCAGGGGTGGGTTTTTCCCTCCCTGGTATTGTGGATAAAGAACACTGTTTGCTGATCCGATCCCATACATTGAAGGTAAAAAACATCAATTTTCGTTCACTGGGGGACTCACTGGGATATCCGTATGGAATCGAGAACGACGCCAACAGCGCCGCTTTTGCGGAACTGGGAAGAGAAGCAGAAAACGCAGTATATCTGTCTTTGAGCAATACTGTAGGAGGAGCCATCTGCCTCGGACGCCGTTTTTATCCGGGAGAAAATTTTAAAAGCGCCGAATTCGGGCATATGGTGATAGAAAAAACCGGAAAAACCTGTTACTGCGGAAAAAAAGGATGTATGGATGCTTATTGTTCCGCGCTGGTTCTTGAGGAAAAAGCAGGATGCGGCCTGGAGGAATATTTTGGCAGGGTTAGAAGAAGAGAAGAGGATGCCTTAAGGATCCTGGAGGAGTACCTGGAAGATCTTGCAGTTGCGGTGACAAATCTGAGGATGATCTTTGACTGCAGTATCGTGCTGGGAGGATACGTGGGAGGCTATCTGGAAGATTATTTGCCGGAACTGTCGCGGAAGCTGACAGCCCATAATAATTTCGATATTGATACTTCCTATCTTAAAGGAGGAAAGTATAAATTAAATGCCGCAGCATATGGAGCTGCCCTTAAGTTTATAGAATCCTTTCTGATAAACCTATAAAACAGATTTTATATCAAGAAAGGATTGACAAAAACGGAAGTCTGGGCAATAATGTAATTACTTTGATAAAATATTTAATAAAAGTAATTACGAAAGGGAAAAGAAAATGATAGGAAAAATGAAAACTGCAGTAATGCTGGGCATTGGCAAAATGGGATTTGAAGAACGTGACATTCCGCAGATCAAAGAAGATGAGGTATTAATTAAACTGGAATATGTGGGGATCTGCGGAAGTGATCTCCACTATTATGAAAGAGGAACTATTGGAGATTATGTGGTAAAACCTCCCTTTGTACTGGGGCATGAACCGGGCGGAACAGTGGTTGAAGTAGGAGAAAAAGTAAAAAATCTGAAAGTAGGAGACAGGGTTGCCTTGGAGCCTGGAAAGACGTGCGGGCATTGTGAATTCTGCAGAACAGGCAGATATAATCTCTGTCCTGATGTGGTATTCTTTGCAACACCTCCTGTAGACGGCGTTTTTCAGGAATATGTGGCTCATGAGGCAGATCTTTGTTTTAAACTTCCGGATAATGTCAGCACTTTGGAAGGAGCACTTATCGAACCTCTTGCAGTGGGATTCCATGCGGCCATCCAGGGGGACGCTCATCTGGGACAGAAAGCGGTAGTAATGGGTTCCGGCTGTATCGGACTTGTTTCTATGATGGCTCTTAAGGCCAGAGGCGTATCTGAAGTATATGTGGTAGATATCATGGAAAAACGTCTCCAGAAAGCTATGGAACTGGGAGCCACAGGAGTGATAAACGGTGCACAGGACAAGGTGGAAGAAAAAATTAATGAACTTACAGAAGGAAAAGGGGTTGATCTGGTAATTGAAACCGCAGGTACAGAAATTACCACCCGACAGGCCATCAATATAGCCAAAAAAGGTTCTGCTATTGTTCTGGTAGGCTACAGCAAAACCGGAGAAATGACCCTTCCCATGAGTCTTGTGCTGGATAAGGAGCTGACACTTAAAAGTGTATTCCGGTACCGTCATATTTATCCTATGGCCATCGAGGCAGTGTCTCAGGGAAAAGTAAATCTGAAGGGGATTGTAACGGATATTTTTGATCTGGATGATGTGCAGAAAGCAATGGATTACAGCGTAAATAATAAAGCAGATATAGTAAAAGCAGTTATCCGCATCGGCAGCGGAGAAGAGAAAAGGTAAGCGGATGAGTTTCGGAAAGACTCAAACCGGGATTTTCGGCAGATGCCGGATTTTGTATAAAAAGCAGTCAGATAAAAGTCTGGCTGCTTTTTATATGCATATTTTTATTGATAAAACATAAAAATATTTTAGTAAAAACATAAAAGTGTATGAAATGGAAAAATCCAGGAATAAGAGAATGCTGCATAGGAAAAATTCACAAAAATAGAGGGCTTATTATTCAAAATAACCAGATAAACTATATAAAATATACGAAATACAGAAAAAATAAATAAAAAACTTTACATTTACTAAGTAAAATGTTATAGTAATTTTACCAAGTAAAAAACACCTAAAGGAGGAAATGTAATGAGAAGAAAGATGGTAGTGATTTGTGCGGCTGTATTAACTGCTACAACAATCCTGGCCGGATGCGGAAATGGCGGCAGCGGCGGATCTGACAATGGCAAGACAAAAATCCGTTTTGCCACATGGGATGTGGCTGAGGACGTTGACAAACAGCAGGCCCTGGTTGACAAGTTTAATGAAGAACACGATGACATTGAGGTTACTTTGGAAGCTTATGGAAGTGATTTTGATACAAAGATCAGCGCGGGAATGGGATCCGGAGATACGCCTGATGTTATGTACATGTGGAACTATCCTTCCTACTATGAAGGACTGGAACCCCTGGATGATTACATTGCAGAGGAAGGAGAGGATTATAAGTCTAATTTCTATGACACTCTTTGGGACTATAACACTATGGATGACAGTATCTATGGCATTCCTGTAGGATTTACCACGCATTGTTTATTCTATAATAAAGACCTGTTTGCTCAGGCAGGCGTGGAAGAACCCACGGAAGACTGGACATGGGATGACCTTCAGACAGCGGCCAAGACTATTTCTGAAAAAACGGATGCTGCGGGCTTTGCTTTTCAGATGAAACCAGATCCCTATGATTTTGAGATGTACTTATGGAGCAACGGAACCTCCTATTGTGACGAAGAAGGAAATATGGAAGGCTATATCAACAGCAAAGAATCTGCCGAAGTGTTCCAGATGTTCCAGGATATGGAAAAGGAAGGATACGCAACCGCTACAGAAAATGATGGAACAGATGAGTTCCGCGCAGGAAATGCAGCTATGTATATTTATGGATCCTGGTCAATCGATACTCTGAATGAGGATGGATTAAATTATGGAGTTACTACCATTCCTGCTTTTGCAGATGCAGGACAGGATTCTGTCAGTATCCTCAGCTCTTCCGGTCTTTCTATGTCAAAGGACAGCGAACATAAAGATGCCGCATGGGAGTTCATTAAGTACTGGACAAATGAAGAGTGTAACATCGAAAGAATCGGCACAGAACTTCCTGTACTGAACAGTGTAGTAGAATCTCAGGGAATCATGGATCAGCCGGAATACGCTCCGTTTTATACTATGCTGGAACAGAGCAGCGGACATACTCCTGCAAGCTTCCTGATGGAAAGCTGGTCAGAAGTAGCGGAAAATCTTCAGTTATCTTTTGAAGAAATCTTTAATCCAAGCGCCCTTCAGGACGTTGATGAAGTGCTGGAAAACGCTGTACAGTAGGGATTCCAAAAGGGAGGGCAGGGCCCTCCCGGCATAGGAGATGAATGGAAATGAAGAAAAAGAATTTTATTAAGACGGCCACCCCATATTTGTTTATTTCTCCCTGGATCTTCGGATTCCTGGCTTTCACGCTTGGTCCTTTGATCTTGTCGCTGGTCATGAGTTTCTTTGACTGGCCTCTGACCTCAGAACATACTTTTATCGGGCTTGGAAATTACATAGAAATGTTTACACAGGATGACCAGTTCTGGAAATCACTGATCATCAGCTTGAAATACGCGGCGATTTTCGTTCCTTTAAATCTGATCCTGGCATTGTTTTTGGCAGTGCTGATCACACAGCCGGTAAGAGGAGTAAAAATTTACAGGACAATTTTCTATATTCCTGCAGTTATATCCGGAGTTGCAATCTCCATAATCTGGAGCTGGATCCTGAACAGTGACTATGGTGTTCTGAATTATCTTCTGTCTCTGATCGGAATTGAGGGACCAGACTGGCTGGTAGATCCGGCCTGGGCATTGTTTGCGGTTATCCTGGCCAGCGCTTTTGGCGTAGGAACTATGATGCTGATTTTTTATACAGATATGAAAAATATCTCTCCGGAGATTTATGAGGCGGCTTCACTGGACGGAGCGGGACCTGTTCGTAAATTTTTCAGCATAACCCTCCCGATGATCACCCCGACTTTGCTGTTTAATCTGATAACATCTATCATCAGTTCCTTCCAGCAGGTGACATTGGTCATGCTGCTGACAGGAGGCGGCCCTCTTCAGTCCACATATTTTTATGGACTGATGACATACAATAATGCTTTCAAGCACCACAAAATGGGATATGCGAGTGCGAATGCCTGGGTAATGTTTATTATTATCCTGCTGCTGACCGCACTGGTATTTAAATCCTCTTCTGCATGGGTTTTCTATGAATCAGAAGTAAAGGCAAATAAGAAAAAAGGAGGTAAAAAAGCATGAAAATGTCAAAGAAAACAAAGGCTGTGATCTATATCCTTTTGACCATCGTAGCCATTTACTTCCTGGCGCCTTTTGTTTATATGCTGTTTACAACGTTTAAAACAGAGGCGGAAGCTATTGCTTATCCTCCTACTTTGTTCCCGGAAAAATGGAACTGGCAGAATTTTGTTGACGCATGGAATTCCCAGCCTTTTGGAACATATTTTATGAATTCTGTGATCGTCACAGTTCTTACCACTTTAGGACAGATCTTATCTTGTTCACTGGTTGCCTATGGATTTGCGAGATTTAATTTCAAAGGAAAAAATATCCTTTTTATGATCCTTCTGGCAACTATGATGATTCCCTGGGATGTAACAATGATCCCTCAGTATATGGAGTTTAATCTTCTTGGCTGGATCAACACGTTAAAGCCTCTGATCGTACCGGCATTTTTTGGCTCCGCTTATTATATCTTTTTGATGAGGCAGTTCCTTATGGGAATCCCAAAAGATTATGAAGAGGCTGCACGTCTGGATGGGGCTAATGCGTTTCAGATCTACTGGAAGATTTTCATGCCGATCCTGAAACCTTCACTGATTTTAGTAGGCGTGCTGAACATGCTGACAGTATGGAATGATTATCTTGGTCCGTTGATCTTCCTGCAGGACAGAAGCAAATATACGCTTGCTCTTGGACTTGCATCTTTTAAGGGAGTGCATGACACACAGATCATCCCCATGCTTTGCATCACGGTTATTATGATCATTCCGCCGATCATCATCTTTATTATCGCTCAGAAATATATCGTTGAAGGAACCAGCGGATCGATCAAATAAAATTTTATCAGACAAGGACATATATACAGCCAGATAGAATTCAGCTGGGCAGGTAACTATTCTATCTGGCTTTCAATATCTAAAGCAGACAAAGGAGCAGGGCTATGATGAAGAGAAAGAAAAAAAGATGGGAAGACCAGGAATTGCTGGCAATTGGAAGAAGAGAGGCCAGAACGGGATTTTACCGGGATTCTTTAAAAAAGATCAGTCTGAACGGAGCATGGAAGTTTCTATATTTGGAAGCTCCCGAATTATCACCGGAAGGATTTACAGAAGGGGGACAGGGAGAAAACTGGGATACCATCGATGTTCCTTCTGTATGGCAGCTTCGTGGATATGACAAGATGCATTATACCGATGTTTTATATCTTTTTCCTTTGAATCCACCCTATGTACCTACAGAAAATCCTACAGGGATATACAGAAAAACATTTGTTTTGTCGGAAGAATGGATGAAGAGTGATACGATTTTGAAATTTCATGGCGTAGACAGTGCCTTTGATCTATGGGTCAATGGAGAATATGCCGGATATAGTAAAGTCAGCAGGCTTCCGTCTGAATTTAATATTACAGAAAAGGTTCATGAAGGTGAAAATTACATTATTGTGCGGGTGTATAAATGGTCAGATGGAACCTATCTGGAAGACCAGGATATGTGGTGGCTTTCTGGGATATACAGAGATGTAGAACTGATCAATGAACCAAAACAGGCTGTTCTGGACTGTGCCGCAGAAGGGACTCTGGATGAGGACTATGAAAACGGGATCTTAAAGGCAGAGATCACCCTTAAAGAAAAGCAAGGGAAAGGAAGCTGGAGCCTGACCGGAGAAGCAGGGACCGAGGCGGAAGGAACCTTTGAGACTGTGGATGGAAAGGTTCGTCTGGAAGCGTCAGTGCCTCATGTAAAAAAATGGACCGCAGAAACTCCGGCGCTTTATGAACTGACTGTCACACTGGCGGAACATCAGGCAACGGTCCGTGTGGGATTCCGGAAAATAGAGATCCTTCATGATAATTTCTGCGTAAACGGCCAGGTTATTCTGCTGAACGGAGTGAATCATCACGATTACAATCCCAGGGAAGGCCGCTGTGTGACTTACCGGCAGATGGAAGAGGATATCATCCTCATGAAACGTCATAATATCAATGCTGTACGTTGCTCTCATTATCCTGCCAATGAATATTTTTATGATCTTTGCGATGCCTATGGCTTATATGTGATCGACGAGGCTGATCTGGAATGCCATGGCTTCGAATGGGCGGAGAATTATACCTGGATCACAGATGATCCTTCCTGGAAGAATTCTTATGTGGACCGGAGTCTGCGGATGGTAAAAAGAGACCGGAATCATCCCTGTATCATTATGTGGTCCTTAGGCAATGAGTCTACGTTTGGCTGCAATTTCCGCAGTGCCGCAGAAGCTGTCCGCAGTCTGGACAATACGAGACTGATTCATTATGAGGGGGATTTCGAAGCAGAGGTGACAGACGTCTATTCTACTATGTATACCAGACTGAAAGGTCTCAGGGAAATAGGAGAAAGCAAAATAAAGGGAAACAAGCCCCATGTACTCTGTGAATATGGACATGCTATGGGAAATGGTCCGGGCGGACTGAAGGCATATCAGGATCTGTTCCGGAGCTATAAACGGCTTCAGGGAGGTTTTATATGGGAATGGTATGATCACGGTATCCGTCATGAAGAAAACGGCAAAGAATTTTACCGTTATGGCGGAGACTATGGAGATTTTCCTACAAACGGAAACTTCTGTATTGACGGCCTGCTGATGCCGGACAGGACGCCTTCTCCAGCTCTGCTGGAATATAAACAGATCATATCTCCGGTAGAAATCACGAAGCCGGAAGGAAGCATGAAAAAACTCAGGATCCGAAACTATTATGACTTTCTGGATCTGAAGCATGTGTATCTGCGCTGGGCTTTGGAAGAAGAAGGAACCGTGATCCAGGAAGGGATTTGGGACAGTCTTTCCACGCCTCCTCACGGGGAGGAAACCATTGAGATCCCTCTTTCTCTTTTCTCTGTGAAAGTCAATAAGGATTACTATCTCCGGGTACAGGGATGTCTGAAAGAAAGAAACGGCTATGGAGAAAAAGGCCATATTTTGTCAGATGTTCAGTTTCCTTTAAATATCCGGAGAGAAGAGTTGTCTGTAAGGGCAAAGAAAAGCCCTCTGCGGATCCGGGAGGAAAAAGGGATCCTTTATATTGAGAATGAAGAAATCAAAGCAGCTTTTCACAAAATCTTCGGCAGGCTTGTGTCTATAGAAAAAGACGGAAAAGCATATCTTACCGGAGGCCCTGAGATGACGGTTTACCGGGCTACTATTGACAATGATATGTATAAAAAACAGGATTGGCTGAACAAATATTTCATCCAGCTGGGAAGCGAACAGACTGTAGATTTCCGGTATGAGAAAAAAGAGGATGAGGTCTCTGTCGTGATCCAGAAATATTTCGGCTGTCTGAACCAGCCATGGGGATTTAACTGCGAATACAGATATACGGTATATTCTGACGGAGACGTAAGGGTAAATCTCCAGGCGGAAGCTGTCCAGAAAGGAAAGCTGGAGCCGGAGTTCCTTCCGAGGCTGGGCATAGTGATGAAAGCAGAAAAAAGACTGCAGGATATTATCTGGTATGGAATGGGGCCCGGAGAGAGCTATCCCGACAGCTGTGCGGCAAGCCATATGGGGATCTACCGCAATACGGTAGAAGGTATGTCCACAAATTATGTATATCCTCAGGAGAACGGGCACCGGGAAAATGTAAAATGGTTTGGCATTTCAGATAAAGAACACACTCTTCTTTGCAGCATGGAAGCTCCCCTTGGACTGAATGCGGCAAACTATACCGACGAAAGTTTGGAAAAAGCGGCTCATCCTCAGGAAATTGAAAAAAGTGATGATGTGATCCTGCATCTGGATTACCTGCATTCCGGATTGGGAAGCAACAGCTGCGGAGAAGAGCAGCAGGAAGCTTATAAAGTAAAACGCCAGAATTTTTCCATGGCTTTCCGGATGAAAATCGTAGACAAAGGGCAGGAAGAAGCTGAGGCCGAAAAAAAGTACCTGGACTGAAAAGAAAGGAGTAAAAAATGATCAGAGACAGATTTTTGCAGACTTGGAAAGAGAAAATGGGAACAGACGAATGGCTGATCCTTCAAGACCGCTATGACCCGGAAGAAAATCTGAAATATGAGAGCCTTTTTGCCCTCTCAAACGGATATCTGGGTATCCGGGGAAGTTATGAAGAAGGCACAAAGACCACTCTCCCTTATCTGTATGTAAATGGCGTATTTGACAAATCGGAAACTTTTATGCGGGAGCTTGCCGCCCTTCCTAACTGGCTGGGACTGAAGCTTTATGTAGAAAAAGAACTGATCGGCATAGAAAATTGTGAGATCCTGGAGTTTTCCAGAGCGCTGGATATGAAACAGGCGGCTTTGTACTGGCATTATGTCCTGAAAGATAAAAAGGGCAGGAAGACCAGGATCGACGGCAGGAGATTTGTGAGCAGGAACTGCGTTCATCGGATGGGGATCGAGCTGTATGTAACGCCTCTGAATTACGGCGGGATCATCGAGACTGAGAATATCATTGACGGAACGATCATCAATTTCTATGATGCTCCCCGTTTTAAGGTAAAGCATATGACCATCAAAGCCAATGAAAAGCTGGGCGGCTATGGGGCATATATAGAGGCTGCCACCAGGGACCGGAATCTCCATGTGGGGATCGGCTCTGTATTGGAGGCTTTCCGGGGAGAAGAAAAAATCATGAGAAACCGGGATTTCCATGCTTTTGGAGAACAGGCTGTGGAATTCGGAGATTTTACCGCGGAAGAAGGAGAATGTATCCGCCTTGTCAAATATGCTTCTATTTATACAGAGAGAGAATGCCCGGCCTATGGTCTTCATGTGGCGGTGGAAAAGGAAATCCAGGCTTTTGAGGAAGAAGGATTCCAGGAGGAGCTGGAAAAACATGCCGGAGTCTATGAAAAAATGTGGGAAGAGGCAAACCTGAAGATCAAGGGTGATTTTGATCTGGACAGAGCGGTGCGCTTTAATATTTTCCATCTTATGAGCACGGGAAACGAGGAGGATGACAGGATCAGCGTAGGTGCGAAACTCCTTACCGGCGAAGAATACGGGGGCCATGCCTTCTGGGACATTGAACTTTTCATGCTGCCATTCTTTTCCTTTGTATTTCCTAAAATGGCAAAAAATATGGAGAATTATAGGTATCATCTTCTGGACGCCGCAAGAGCTAACGCAAAGAAAAACGGCTATAAAGGAGCGCAGTATCCCTGGGAATCCGCAGATGACGGGACAGAGCAGTGCCCGGACTGGACTATTGAACCGGACGGCACCTGCTACCGCTGTTATGTGGCTATGTACGAGCATCATGTGACCGCTGATGTGGCGTATGGGATCTACGACTATGTAAAGATCACAAATGACAGAGATTTCTTGTTTCATGAGGGGGCGGAGATCCTTACAGAGACAGCCAGATTCTGGGCTGACCGGTGCGAATATATTCCCGAAAGGGATCGGTATGAGATCAATCAGGTGACAGGCCCTGATGAATGGCATGAGCCGGTGAACAACAATCTCTATACCAATTATTTCGCAAGATGGAATCTCCGTTATGTGATAGCGCTGACCGACCAGATGAAAAAAGAGTATCCGGAAGAATATAAAAGGCTGACAGAAAAGACAGGGCTGACAGAAAAGGAGATCGAAAATTGGGATCAGGTACAAAAGAAAATTTATCTTCCCAGAAAAGAAGGAACAGATCTTCTGGAACAGTTTGAAGGCTATTTTGATCTGAAAGATGTAGTGATCGACAAATATGATGAAAATGACTGGCCCATCCGTCCCGAAGCATTAAAGAAATACCCTGCAAGGGAAACGCAGATCCTGAAACAGCCGGATGTGGTGCTGCTCCTCCATCTTTTAGGAGAAGAATTCGATCAGAAAGTGATCAAAGCCAATTATGACTATTACGAAAAAAGAACGCTTCACGGCTCCTCTTTAAGCCCCAGCATCTATTCCGTAATGGGCCTTAAAGTGGGGGATGATTCTAAAGCTTACCGGTATCTGCGGAGAGCGGCGTTTATTGATCTTTTAAATCTGCAGAAAAATACCCGAGAGGGAATCCATGCCGCCAATGCAGGAGGGGTATGGCAGACGGTAGTGTTCGGATTTGCAGGAGTGTCCATTGATTCGGAAGGTGTATTAAATATCTGTCCCCATATGCCGGAAGAATGGGAGGAGCTTTCTTTCCGTCTCCATTATTATGGTTCATGGGTAGAGATTACCGTGGATTCAGCGGATCAGGTTTCTGTGAAAAGACTTTCCGGAGAACCTGTAAAAATCAGAATAAAGGGAATTACAGAAGAAATTTAGACAGGAGGATAGATACATGAGAAAGTGGATGGCTATAGGAGGGCTGGTACTGGTAACGATCATATGGGG
This sequence comes from Candidatus Blautia stercoripullorum, assembly GCA_019120545.1. Classification (GTDB taxonomy): domain Bacteria; phylum Bacillota; class Clostridia; order Lachnospirales; family Lachnospiraceae; genus Blautia; species Blautia stercoripullorum. The sequence goes on from DWUX01000197.1 coordinate 18,945, forward strand.
AGGAGGCTTTACTGCCAGTGACATTGCCCTGGAAAGCATGACTCCTTTTCAGATTATGACAGTCCGGTTTTTCCTGGCCGCCATTCTGATGGGGCTGATCAGTATCCGGTCTTTGAAAGGAATGAAAAAGGAAGAAATCAGAGCTGGTATATTGATGGGAATTGCTTTGTTTGCCGCTTTCGCTCTTCAGATTGTAGGACTGCAGTATACGACCCCGTCAAAAAATGCCTTTTTAACGGCGTTAAATGTAGTGATCGTGCCATTTATTGCGTTTTTGATACTGAAGAAAAAAATCAGCCCAAAAGGAATACTGGGTGCGGTAATGTCTGTGATCGGAGTGGCGCTGCTGTCTCTGAAAGGAGACTTTTCCCTTGGACTGGGAGATGGGCTGACCCTTTTATGTGCTGTAGGATTTGCATTTCAGATCTTTTTTACCAGTGAATTTGTTAAAAAATACAGAGCGGAGGTTCTAAATTTTGTGCAGATGGCAACTTCCTTTATCCTTTCTTTGATCAGTCTGTTTATTTTTCAGGAAACAGAATTCCAGGTGACAGGAGAAGGATGGCTGGGAGTGCTCTATCTGGGGGTTGTGAGCACAACCATCTGCTATCTGATTCAGACACTGTGTCAGAAATATGTGGATGAGACAAAGGCGGCGATTATTTTGTCTATGGAATCTGTTTTCGGAACTTTATTTTCCGTTATCATACTTCATGAGATCCTTACACCTCGTATGATAGCAGGAAGTTTGATCATTCTGGCGGCAGTGGTCATCTCAAATCTGGCAGAGACGGCACAGCCTCAGAAAGTATAGGAGGAATGGATATATGAAATACAGAGCGGTGATTTTTGATCTGGACGGGGTGATCTGTTTTACAGACAAATACCATTATCAGGCTTGGAAAAGTGTAGCGGATGAATTAGGGATTTATTTCGATGAGAAGATTAATGACCGCCTGAGAGGCGTGAGCAGAAAAGCAAGTTTTGAGATTATTTTGGAAAATTATGACGGGACTATGGGGGAAGAAGAAAAGGAAAGATGGACGGATAAGAAAAATGAAATTTATAAAAATCTTTTAAAAAATATGAGCCCGGAAGATTTATCCAAAGAAGTAAAGGACACTTTAGATCAGTTAAGGGAAAGAGGTCTTTCGCTGGCGATCGGATCTTCAAGTAAAAACGCAGGATTTATTCTCCATCAGCTGGGACTTGGAGAATATTTTGACGCAGTATCAGACGGAAATCTTATTTCAAAATCTAAACCGGACCCGGAGGTCTTTATAAAAGCGGCGGAACTTCTGGGGGAAAATCCAGAAGACTGTCTGGTGGTGGAAGATGCGAAAGCCGGAGTACAGGCGGCAAAGGCCGGGGGGATGGACTGCGCAGCCCTTGGAGACGGAGCAAAGAGCGGTCTGGCGGACTATAATATGGCAAAGTTTTCTGATCTATCAGAAATAGTGAAATGACAAAGTATTTTACAGAAAGAATGAGAAAAATGGATAATAAGTTTTTATTGAGTTTACTGAACAGTGTTTCTGTGTCCGGATATGAAGAAATTCTCCAGCAGAAGGTAGAAGCGGAAATGAGGCCCTGGGCGGATGAAATCAGGAAAGATGAGATGAACAATCTGATCTGCATAGTGAACCCGGAGAGTGAGACCAGGATCATGCTTTCTGCCCATGCAGATGAAATCGGACTGATGGTGTCAAATATTACAGAAGAAGGAAGGCTCCAGGTCATTGACAGGGGAGGAATCGTTCCTCATACATATCCAGGACAGCAGATCTGCATCCAGACAGCTAAAGGGCTGATCTATGGAGTTGTGGAAGCCCACCGTCAGCTGTTCAGCAAAAATGATCTGGGAACCAGAGATTTTTTGATCGATATTGGAGCAAAAGATAAAAAGGATGCAGAAGCTATTGTATCTCTGGGGGATCCTATTGTGCCTGATACCCATATCCGGGAAATGGCTAATGGCCGTTTTACGGCGAGAGCTCTGGATGACCGCATAGGGGTATACATTATCATGGAGGCTTTGAAATATGCTAAAAAACTGGGGTGTAAAGCAGGGATATATGCGGCCTCAACAGTAGGAGAAGAAACTACAAAAAACGGAGCATATTGGTGCAGTGCCAGGATCTGCCCGGATCTGGCTGTAGTGGTAGATGTTACTTATACAAGCGACTGCCTTGGCATGGATCCTGCCGAAGCAGGAACGGTGCTTTTGGGAAAAGGGCCGGTGCTGTGCAACAGTCCTATTGTTTCCAAAAGACTTAACGATCAGATGCAGAAATGCGGGGAAAAGAATGGTATTCCTTTGCAGCGGGAAGCTGCCAGCAGACTTAGTTATACAGATGCAGATAAAATACATTTCTCAAATAACGGGGTTCCGGTCGTTCTTGTTTCAGTGCCGCTTCGTTATATGCATATGCCTTCAGAAGTGGCAGATGAACAGGATGTTAAAAACTGCATTGAGCTGATCGGAAGATTTCTGGCAGAATATCAGAAAGAAAAATAAGGATAAAAATGGAAATTCTCTGTAATGTGGGCTGTTGCGGCTGCTATCCAGATATGCTAAAATAGCAAAGTAAACAATTAACAGGGAGATAGTAGAGAGATGTCAACAATCAGAGAGATAGCGGAAATGGCAGGAGTTTCTGTTACAACCGTTTCACGTGTCCTTAATTTTGATGATACATTGAATGTGCAGGATGAGACGAAAAGAAGAGTTTTTGAGGCGGCAGACCGTCTGGAATATCAGGTAAAGGATAAAAAAAGAAGAAAAAAGAAGCTGAAACTGGGGCTGCTTTGTTCTTATTCTCCGGAAGAGGAGCTGGAGGATACTTTTTATTTATCCATCCGGATCGCCGTGGAAAAAAAGATAGAAAAAGAGGGATTTAAAAAAGTCCAGCTATCCCAGGAAGATACCCCGGAAGATACCGCAAAGCTTGACGGGATCATCTGCCTTGGAACTTTCAATGACGAAATGATACAAAAGATACAAAGTTATCATAAACCGGCGGTTTTTATTGACGCTTTGGGAAATCCGGATATTTTTGATTCTGTTGTAGTCAATCTGAAGCATTCGGTAGCGGCGGTGCTGGATTATCTTTTGGAGGAAGGGCATAAAAAAATCGCCTTTATCGGAGGCTGTGATACAGAATCCGAAGAAGGCCCTTCAGAAGATCCAAGAACCGCCGCCTTTCGTTCTTATATGAAAAAGAAAGGAATGCTCAGGGAAGAATACATCAGGATAGGGGGGTTTACACCAAAATACGGATATAAACTGGGCAAATATTTCCTGGAACTTTCTGAAAGGCCTACAGCAATATTCTGTGCCAATGATTCTCTGGCTATCGGATGCTATAAAGCAGTCCAGGAGGCTGAATTGGAAATACCGGCAGATATCAGTATTGTAGGATTCAACGATATTTCTATGGCAAAGTATCTGGTGCCGCCTTTGACAACTGTTCATATCCCCATGGATTTTATGGGAGAGAGAGCGGTAGAAGTCCTGGCTGAGAGGATTTATACAAATCGTGAGATTAGCATGAATATTTCAATTCCTGCAAAACTGATCCTCAGAGAAAGCGTCAGTCATGCACGAGAAAGCTGAATAGATAAAAAACGGGTTCTGAAGTGGGAGAAGAGCATGCTTTTCTCGGTTTAGAATCCGTTTTTTACTATATAAAAGACCAGACTTACCAATGCTGTTTTTAAAATAAATAATACTCAAAATAATAGAAAAGAGTAATAAGCAATATAAAATATATTTATGTCCATTGTTGTGAAATCATTTTTTCATTATAATACTAAATAAAAAGAACAATCAACGGAGGTTTATTATTATACTAATAAGAAATAATCAACGCAAGGGAAATATCCAAAGGCTATAATAAACCGGCAGTGAACGTTTTGGCAGCAGGATCTGTCTGAGTACAAGGAGGAGGTATCAGTATGAAATATCGGTATATTACGATTGAAAGAGAATATGGAAGCGGAGGAACCAAGATCGGCCGAGAACTGTCAAAGGCCTGCAATATTCCCTGCTATGGGCATGAAATTCTTGAAACAGTGGCCAAAAAAAGAGGAATTCCGGCAGAGCGTATCAATCAATATGAAGAAAAAGCAACAGGAAGCCTTTTGTATTCTTTGTTCGTTATGAGCCGGGTTCAGTCAGGAGATGCCAATATGCTGCCGGAAGAAGGAAAGGTCTTTTTAGATGAACAGCTGGAGATCCGGCGTCTTGCCATGGAAGGACCGAGTATTTTCTTGGGACATTGCGCTGCCTTTGCTCTGAAAAATCAGAAAGGGGTGGTAAAGGTGTTTATCCACTCCAGTGACGAAGCAGAAGTCAGGAAACGTATCATAGAAGAATATAAAATTCCTGAAAATGATGTAGAATCTACACGGAAATATTATAATAAAAAACGATCAGGGTATTTTAAGGCGAATACTGGAAAAGATTGGAATGATCTGAGAAATTATGATGTAGTCCTTGATTCCGCTACATTGGGCATCGAGGGCTGCGTAAAAGCTCTGAAAGGGCTTTTGGAGTGAAATTTTTAAATGAATATGAGCGCTAAAGAGAGCAGTAAGTCTTTGCAGACTTACTGCTCTCTTTGTGTATGGCAAAAAAAGTATTGATAAAAGTGCACAAAAACCCTTATATGAAATTGTGCAAATCATAAAAATAAATAAAACGAACATATTTATTATGAATTAATGATACAGTACAGGCAGAATAACAGAATGCTTCGCTGTAAGATAAATAGTACCCGGGAATATAAACAGGGCGAAGAGCTGGAATTAATGAAGAATGGTGAAAAGATTATGCCCGTGGCTTCAGAAACTGTCTCTTTTGACAGTGCTATTGCCATTATACTTGCCGGCATGGCCCTTGCGGTTTTTCCTGTAGCCTCCAGAAATGCAGGCGATAGAGCAGGATCTGTGCTTCTGGTTTTGCTGCTTTTCGCGGCAGGATGGATTTTACTCTCCTCATTTATGAAAGATAGAAAACGCCATTTGATAGAAATAGAAGGAAAAATCACAGATGTTCTGTATTATAGAAGAGGAGAAAACAAAAAATTAATAAAAGCTTCAGAATCCTATTATCCCCTGATCCGATATAAGCTTCATGACAAAGAAAAAACTTTTATAAGCAGTTATAATTCCAGCCTTAAAACTGCTTATAAAACAGGAAGGACAGTAAAACTGTATTATGATGAAAAGACAAAAAGCCTTGCAGAGAAAAAAGCCAGTCCCCTGCTGGCATTGTCTGCAGTCATACTATGGTGTATCGCGGCGGTTGGGATCGTCAGTATCCTGGGATAAAACAAACTTGTTGCAAGACAGAAGGAAAAAGGAACCGGATAGGTCTTATGTTGACACCTGTACTTCGAAATGGTAAAGTTATTGAAAATGAAACAAAAGTTTGCTGGGAGGTATGGAAACATGGATACGAGAATATCCGGAAAAACAAGACTGCTGGGGGTATTCGGAACACCGATCACACATTCCGGCTCGCCGGTAATGTATAATTTTTCTTTTGACTACTATGGCATAGACGGTGTCTATCTGGCTTTTGACTGCAGGGAATCTGAGATGAAAGATTCTCTGGCTGCCATGCGCCGGCTGAATATGTGGGGAGCAAATGTCACTATGCCCTGCAAACAGGAAGCTGCCCGGAATATGGACAGACTGTCCCCTGCCGCAAAGTTTATAGGAGCGGTTAATACGATCGTAAATGACGGAGGCATACTCACTGGTCATAATACAGATGGTATGGGGGTAGTGCTGGATCTGAAGGATCATGGGAAATCCGTACAAGATCAGAAAATAGTCCTTCTGGGAGCCGGAGGAGCAGCTACAGCCATTATGGTACAGTGCGCCCTGGACGGGGCAAAGTCTGTGACAGTATTTAATAGGGGCGCATCAGCCCTTGAAAAGGCAGAGAAGATTGGAAAGAAGATGAAGAAAGAAGGAGTTTCCTGCATGTTAGATTACTGCCTTCTTTCTGAAGAAGAATTGCTGACAGAGACTATCCGGCAGGGGGACATTCTGATCAATGCAACCTCAGTGGGAATGGCTCCTATGAGCGAAGGCCAGTCTCTGATAACAGATATGAAGGCTTTTCATGAAGAGCTTGTAGTTTACGATGTGATCTATAATCCTGAAGTTACGAAACTTATGAAAGATGCAGCGGAGAACGGCTGCAGGAAGGAAAATATTATTGGAGGAAAGGGAATGCTGCTCTGGCAGGGAGCCTGTGCCTTTCGGCTTTATACCGGACTTGAGATGCCGGTTCGGGAACTGAAAGAGTTTCTTGCAAAGCGGGAGAAAGAAGGTACTCCTGTTCTGCAGGATATTGTTCATGAACAGAAAGAATATCACGAAGAATAAATTTTGCAGTGTATAACCTGGCAAGAAATAATCAGTTTGATTATTCAAAGGCAGAAAGGGAGCTGGGATACCATACCAGACCTTATGAAGAGACATTGAAAGACGAGGACCGGTGGCTGGTAAAAGAAGGCTATATTGAGCATGGGAAAGATAGAAAAACGTCAGTATCGAAACATGGCGTACAAACTGCGTGATCATTTGAAGAAGAACAAACCTCTGAATTTTTCGGCGCCTGTTCCGGCTGAAAACAGGCGCTGTCCCATTAGGCAAAATCAGGAATATATCTATATACTAATGGGACAGCGTCTAATTTGTTCTTTACTTATCGTACACCCCATATTCGCATCCTACGTTCTCTTGCCGTTTCCGGCCGTCAGGGGATTCATAATTGATCCAGAGCATTTCATCTTTAGGACAGGAAATCTGTACCGCCATTCTGGCTCGGAAAGTGGTCTGGATAACTTTCCAGATGATCTGATCTTTTGTTTCCCGGCAGTCAAAAAAGGTGCGGCTGCCAGTCCAGAATTTGCTGAAATTAAATTCATAATTTTTTCCTTCATAGTAGAACTGTCCCGGTTTTTGTCTGCATAACCATAGCAAGTTTCCGGACGGACACGGTATTGTTCTCCGTTCAGCCGGATCCCCCCTCATAAGCTGTCTTCATGCCCTCCGTATGCCAGAACATTTCAAAGGCGTTAAGGATCCGGAAGAATTTAGAAGCGCCATAGCCTACGTTATAGGCAACCTGTTTGTGAATCTTGATATCCCATTCCATCTCTCCGGCATCCCACATCCATTCGGGGTGAGCTGCGGCATCAGAGGGAGTGACCAGGATACGGCCTTTCATATGAGTTTCCGTACAGCTGCAGTCTCCGGCTTTCAGATTCAGGGGATGATTATCAGGAATGGATACCTCTTTCCATGGAAAAAACCGGTGAAGCTGTCCTTTGGACTTGCCCCAGAAACCGGCATTGATCATACAGTAAGAAGGGCGTCTGCCTTCACGCTGTGCGCCAGGATCATTCCAGACAATCACCGGTTCGTCCTGGGCCAGCGCAGGATTACAAAGAAGGAACAGGTATTTCCCGCGTAAATATTTGTAATGCCGGATTTAGTGGACTCTGTAACGTTTATCTGTTTTCAAAATTCTTTTTTAATTCCTCCAGCAGCAGCCCGGCTGCTGGTGTGAATACCTGGTATTTTTTCCAGATAATATACATGGGAGATTCCAGGGACGGTTCCAGAGGCCGGAAGCAGAGGTCGCTGTCAGGCCCTGTATTTACAAGTTTGTCAAACCCCAGTACATACCCGAAGTTCTCCCGGACCATAACGGAAGTGTTAAAAAGCAGGTCATAGGTGGCTATGATGTCCAGCTTGTCCTGTATCTCTCCGAACCATTTGGGCATAGTATCTTTCATGGACTGGCGGGAAAGGATCAGAGGAATTCCCAGGAGTTCCTCTTTTCGTATACAAGAATGCCAGGCAAGGGGAGCGTCTTTTCTCATGATCAGTCCCCACTGGTTAGAAAAAGGAATCCGCAGATAGTGATATCTGGAGGGATCCGCTTCCTGTACGATAATAGCCAGATCTAAAAGGCCCTTATCCAGTTTTTCATATACGGCCTCTGTTCCGCTGCTGTAAAAATGATACCGGATCCCCGGGTACTGCTGATGGAGTTTTTTGGCAACCCGGACAAAATGCTGGATCCCTTCAGATTCAGCACATCCGATATGGATATCTCCGCTGTTGACCTCATCCAGAGCCTTAAACTCTTCGGTGGTTTTATCTACCATTTCTAAAATTTCTTCCGCTCTTTTCCGAAGCAGTATTCCTTCCTCTGTCAGCTTTATACTGTAATTACTCCGGACAAAAAGTTTCCTGCCAAGCTCTTCCTCCAGATCTTTTAATTGCCGGGACAGAGTAGGCTGGGATACATGGAGAGAACGGGCTGCCCGGGTAATATTACTTTCTCTGGCTGCCGCCAGAAAATATCGTAAAACTCGTAATTCCATAAGATGTCCTCCTGATAAGAGGGGATAGGATAGATTGTCCCCTGTATAAAACTTTTCATATACCTAAGCTCAGTATAGGTTCAGTATATCATGTTCAGATATTTAAAAAAAGAATTTCTACAAATAACTTTTCGATATTTTACATTTCTGAATACCGCCAATATAATGAAGATATAGTAAAATCCAGAAAGGAAAGAGAACATGACAATAGAAGATATTTTAAAAGAATTTCATGGAGAAGAAGGGGAAGGGGCCAAAAATCCCAGGTGGCAGGCTTTGTTTCAGGAACTGTGTCAGGAGGCCATCCGGCTGGGGATGGAACTGAATACCCGGTATCATACACCTGAGGAAATCCGGAAGATTATGGAAAAACTGACAGGAAAGAAGATAGATGAAACCTTTCGCCTGTTTCCGCCCTTTTATACAGATTTTGGAAAAAATATAACCATTGGAAAAGATGTGTTTATTAATTCCTGCTGCCATTTTCAGGATCAGGGCGGCATTACCATAGAAGAGGGAGTTCTCATCGGCCATAACGTGGTCCTTGCCACTATTAACCATGCCCTGGAACCGGAGAAAAACCGGATAAACTGTTATGCGCCGATCCATATCGGAAAACATGTGTGGATCGGCTCCAATGCAGTTATCCTGCCAGGTGTCACGATAGGGGACTGGGCAGTTGTGGCGGCCGGGGCAGTGGTGACCAAAGACGTTCCTGCCAGGACAGTCGTAGGGGGAAGCCCTGCCAGGATCATAAAAACCATTTCAGACAGAGGGGAGGAAATCTGATGATAAAAATATTCGGACTGCTTCTGGTATTTGTATTTCTTTCCGCTCTTTCTGCCTGTAAAGGTTTTGGATCAGATATAGATGCATCCGGGAAAGAGGATATTTCTGCAGAAAAAGAAGAGACAGAGGGAAGCGTTTCCCCTGATAAAGGCGAAGACCCAGGAGAAAATCCGGGAGGATTTGATTTCCAGTCCAAAACAGTGATTCTAAACAGTGGTTATGAAATGCCGATCATGGGACTGGGAACTTACAGTCTAACAGATGAAGAATGTTACAACTCGGTAACTGCCCTGCTGGAAGCAGGGGGACGGCTGATCGACACCGCATATATGTACCATAATGAGGAAAGTGTAGGCCGGGCAGTGCGAGATTCTCAGGTCCCAAGAGAAGAAATCTTCGTGATCACAAAACTTTATCCCAGCCAGTTTGCAGATCCCGAAGCTGCCATTGAAGAAGCTCTGGGAAAATTGGATATTGAATACATTGATATGATGCTCCTTCATCATCCGGGAGAAGGGGATGTGAAAGCTTACCACGCCATGGAACAGGCAGTAGAAGAAGGAAAGATCCGTTCTATAGGCCTGTCTAACTGGTATATTGAAGAATTAGAGGAATTCCTGCCTCAGGTAAATATCATGCCGGCACTGGTGCAAAATGAGATCCATCCCTATTATCAGGAAAATGATGTGATCCCTTACATCCAGGAACTGGGGATCACCGTTCAGGGCTGGTATCCCTTTGGGGGAAGGGGACATACGGGAGAGCTGCTGAGAGATGAAACCATCTCTGCCATTGCCCGGAACCATAAAGTTACCTCAGCTCAGGTTATTCTGAGATGGAATCTGCAAAAGGGAGTAGTGGTAATCCCAGGTTCCAGTAATCCGGAACATATCCGGGAAAATCTGGATCTCTTTGATTTTCAACTTACAGATGAAGAAATGGAACAGATCAATGCCCTGGACAGAAATGAAAAACATGACTGGTATTAGAGGGGAGGAGAGAAAAGTGAAAGTTTTAGCAATTAACAGCAGTGCCAGAAAAGATGGAAATACAGCAATCCTTATAGAAAAGATATTTGAAATACTAAGCAAAGAAGGAATTGAAACGGAAATGCTGCAGCTTGGGGGTCAGGTGATCGAACCCTGCAGAGCCTGCTGGGCATGTGAGGGAAAGAAAAATTGTGTTCACAGAAAAGACAGTTTTTATGAGATTTTTGAGAAGATGAAAGAGGCTGATGGGATCATCCTTGGTTCCCCTGTTTATACGGCGAATATCTCTGCAAATATGCAGGCCTTGTTGGAGAGAGCTTCAGTAGTGACAGATATGAACCGTGAGAAGAGTCTGCTCCGGTATAAGGCGGGAGCTGCCGTTACAGCGGCACGACGGGGCGGTGCTCTGAATGTACTGGACGCAATGAACCATTTTTTTCTGCTCCAGGAGATGTTTATCGTGGGATCTTCTTATTGGTCTATGGCCTACGGCCAGATGCCGGGAGATGTACGGCAGGATATAGAGGGACTGCATACCGTGGAAGTACTTGGAAAAAATATGGCGTATTTATTGAAAGCATTAAACGTCAGATAAGTTATACCTATAAGTTTTTTTGTGACAACTGTTTCTGATTGTGATAGAATATTAAAAATGCATTTTTATATTTCGAGAGGACAGCTGCATGAAAAAAGAACTTCCCTATTTTAAAATAGAAGAGGCCCGCGGAGGAAACCAGGAATGGTTCCCGGACCAGATGATGCGCTTAGGAGGATGTGCAGCTGTCACAGCATGTGACAGCTGCATTTTCTTTGACCTTTATAAAGGAACCCATCTGTATCCTTTTGACAGGAAGAATATAACAAAAGCCGATTATATCCGGTTCGGAATGGAGATGAAGCCTTATCTCCGCCCCAGATGGTCAGGAATTGACACCCTGGATATTTATATGGAAGGATTTGGAAAATATGAGAAGAGACAAGAAAAGTTTATGGTCAAGATTATCACATACGGAAAATATTTTTGGGTGGATTTTCAGGAACTGTGGAACACCGGACATAAAAGAAAAGGCGGTCTGATCCTTTATCATGGTAAAGAGGGGTGATTTTTTGCTGTTCAGACAGATGAAATATTTTATCGCAGTAGTGGATCGGGGAAGTTTCACAGAAGCGGCAGAGCAATGCTATATCTCCCAGTCAGCAGTTTCCCAGCAGATACGGGCTTTGGAAAAAGAGCTGGGAGTAGAACTGCTCCACAGAGAGAACCGGAGGTTTACTCTTACTCCGGCAGGAGAATATTTTTATAGCCAGAGCAAAGGAATCTTGAAAGAAGTAGAAGATATCCGGAGAGAAACCATCCGTATAGGCCAGGATGAAGAGTCGGAGCTTCGGATCGGATATCTCCGGTGCTACAGCGGCCAGGAACTTCATCAGGCGGTGGCAGAATTTTCTCAGGTTTACCCGGAGGTTTCTATTAGCATTGTAAACGGTACCCATGAAGAACTTTACGATCTCCTCCGTTTCGGAGGAACAGATCTGGTCCTTACAGACCAGCGGAGAGCTTTTTCCGACAAGTATACGAACTATCAGCTGCTGAAATGCGGATGCTACGCAGAAGTTTCTGTCCGCAGCCGGCTGGCCCGGCAGGAATTTGTCACTATGGAAGATCTGAAACATCAAGCCTGTATTCTGATCTCTTCCAGAGAACAGCAGAATACAGAGGAAGATTATTTTAGGAACACTCTGGGATTTGGCGGCAGGTTTTTATTTGCGGAAAACCTGGAAGAAGGCCGTCTGATGGTGGCGGGAAACCGGGGATTTCTTCCTATAGAAAGCGTGGGAACCCTTCCACCTCCGGCCGCGGCAGTGAAACGTCTGCCGATCATGGAGAATGGAAAGCAGCTTCAGAGAAACTACTGTCTCTTCTGGGTGAAGGAGCACACCAACTATTATATTGAAGAGTTCGCGGAAACTTTGCGGAAACTTTTGAAAGGTTGAAGTTTTGCGGAGATAACCATGCTTTTTTGGCAGGCTTGCTTTTCCGGGGCCGGATACGTGGTGGAATCTAATTATGAAAGCAGATTGGGAAGGCAGAAAGGCAAGCAACGAGCTGTGCGACATGCAGATATATAAGAAACCAGAAAATCCCTTAGTCGGGCTGTCAGAAAACAGATAGTCAAACTAAGGGATTTTTTCTTATTTACCCGCAGCTAAAAGATATTAGCCCGCGGTATTTTACCTGATATTTTTTAAATCAGATCAGGCAACTGCCTTCTTCTTCAGCAGTTCCTTTCCGGAAGTCACTACAATAGTCACGCCCAGGATCATCAGCAGCACAGCTACGATAAGCTGGAGGCCTTCTACCATGAATGTGCCGGTTCCTGCTGTAAAGGCGTTGACCAGAGCGATGAATCTCTGTACTAGAGCAGTAAAGGTAACTACCAGCATGATCACGAAAGGAGGAACCAGGGTTCTCATTTCTCTGCCTGTAACTTTCAGGAATACACAAAGAGTGATCAGTACCAGGGCGCTGAGAAGCTGGTTGGCGCTTCCGAAGAGCGGCCAGATATTGGAGTAGCCTACCTGTGTCAGGATATAGCCGAATACCAGTGTGATCAGAGTGGCAAAATATTTGTTGCACAGGACTTTTCTCCAGCCTTCTGCATGTTCCATGTCATCTACGCTGAACAGTTCCTGGAAGGACATACGGCCGATACGTGCCACGGAATCCAGGGTAGTGAAAGCCAGGGCAGATACGCACATGGTCATAAAGCTCTGGGCTACAAATACAGGGATATGGAACATTTCCAGAAAACCTGCAACTCCTGAGGAGAAGATTTGGAAAGGAGTTCCCACTGCGGCAGTTCCGTCTGCACTGGCGGCGGCCCCTGCCACACACAGAGCGATAACGGCCAGAAGACTTTCCAGTACCATAGCGCCATAGCCTACCTTCAGCATATCTTTTTCATTAGAAATCGTCTTGGAAGAGGTGCCGGAGGATACCAGACTGTGGAATCCGGATACGGCGCCGCAGGCAACAGTTACGAACAGGATAGGGAAAAGAGTTCCCAGGTTTTCATTCCGGAATCCTGTAAAAGCAGGAAGGTTCATGGAAGGATGAGCAAAGACCAATCCAAGGACTGCTCCTGCGATCATGCCGATGAACATAAAGGTAGACATATAATCTCTTGGCTGCATAAGGAACCACATAGGAAGCACAGCTGCCAGGAAAATATAGATAAATGCGATGTAGATCCACATTTCTTTGCCAAGGATCACAGGAAGGTTCATTCCGCATACAAAAGCCAGTATGGTAAAGACCAGTCCTAAAACCACTTCTTTCCAGCCGGTAAATTTCATCTTTTTCTGGACCAGTCCGAAAACTGCGGCAAAAAGAATGAAAAACAGGGAGATACTTCCGGCGGCGCCGTTTACAGTGGCATTTTCAGAGAGGGTTTTCACACCGTCTGTCACCACGTAGGCATTGAAAGTATCGGCTACCATATCTGCAAAGGCTGCCATAACGATCAGAGTAAACAGCCAGCAGAATCCCAGGAACAGTTTACGTCCGGTCTTGCCTATGTATTTCTCGATAAGAAGTCCCATGGATTTTCCATCATTCTTTACGCTGGCGTAAAGGGCTCCGAAGTCAGTGACTGCGCCAAAGAAGATACCGCCCAGGATGATCCACAGAAGCACCGGCAGCCAGCCGAAGGCTGCGGCCTGGATGGCTCCTGTAACAGGGCCTGCGCCGGCGATGGAAGAAAACTGGTGGGCAAATACGGTCCAGCCGTCGGTAGGCACATAATCCTGTCCGTCGTTATGAAGGACAGCCGGAGTCTTTGCCTTGGGATCGATGCCCCATTTTTTCGCCAGCCAGCGTCCGTATAAGGCATAGGCTGCGATGAGACATACAGCAGCGATCAGTACGATTACAAGTGTGTTCATAATTAGACATCTCCTTTATTATTTTTCAGATCAAAGCCAAAAAAAATCGCCTTCCGACAGATTACTCTGTCAGAAGACGAATAAAATTATCTCCGCGTTACCACTTCTGTTACCGGGAAATCCCGGTCTCTTGGCCCCGTCGTTCAGTTTATACTGAATTAACAGGTTTCCTTATATCGGAGGAATTCCGGTCCGGGTTACTGTTTCTCATGTTCACCCTGACTGCTCACAGGTGATAGCCGCCCTGACTATGCTGTCTCCTCACACCATCCGGAGACTCTCTGAAAACATAACTGTCTGGGAAGTCCTGTCCTGTTCTTCGCATTGGCTTTTCTCAATTCGGTTTCATTATAGCTCAAAAAATCAGAATGTCAACAGGAAAATTTTATCAAAATTTTATAATTTTATTAGATTTTGTCTGTTTTTATGAAAAACAGAAAGCCGATGAGGAACATCAGGGAGAGTGCGCCTACCCCCAGATTTACGCTTCCGGAGATCTGGCTTACCAGGGATACCAGCATGGTTCCCATAAAAGAAGCTCCTTTTCCGCAGATATCGTAAATGCCGAAATATTCTCCGGATCTGTCTTCCGGGATGATCTGGGCAAAGTAGGAACGGGACAGGGACTGGATAGCGCCCTGGAAGATTCCCACACATACCGCCAGGATCCAGAACTGATACTGTTTGGAGAGAATGATCCCGTAAAGAGAAATGCAGAAATAGGCTCCGATGCAGATCAGGATCAGCCTGGAGGCAGGAGCTTTTCTGGACAGTCTTCCGAAGGTCAGCGCTGCGGGAAATGCTACGATCTGGGTCAGCAGCAGCGCCAGAAGCAGTCCCGTGGTGTCCAGACCAAGAGCAGTTCCATAGGCGGTAGCCATATCGATAATGGTGTAAACCCCGTCGATAAAGAAGAAAAAGGCGATCAGGAAAAAGAGGATCTTCTTTTTCTCTTTTAATTCAGAAAAAATCCTTGCCAGACGTTTCAGCCCTGAGGAGACTGGGCTTTTTGTCACAGGGGTAAAATTTTTCTGCTGATAAGCGGCGATCAGAGGAAAAGCCATTCCCACCCACCAGATGGCAGTGAGGAGAAATGCCCCTCCCATGGCCAGTTCCATGGAAATCCCGATTTTATCATAAAATAACACCAGAAGCAGGCTGATGATAAAGGGGATACAGCTTCCGATATAACCCCAGGCATAACCGTGGGAGGATACCTCGTCCATCCGGTCTTTGTCTGTAACATCCGTAAGCATGGAATCGTAGACCACCAGACTCAGGGAATAGGCGGATTTGGCAATGACAAATACCAGCAGGAACCAGAGCCAGGATGAGGTAAATCCCAGGAAGACACAGCCCAGTGCCCCGATAAGCATAACGGTCAGAAAAATCTTCCGTTTCCAGCCGGGAAAATCGGAAAAGGTTCCCAGAACAGGCCCCAGAATGGCTACGATAACAGTAGATACAGATACCGCATAGCCCCAGTAAGCCAGGTAATCTACATCGGATACCCCGGCGTTTCCTGCCAGATAATTAAAATAGATCGGCATGATCGTGGATACCAAAAGAGTAAATGCAGAATTTCCCACATCATATAAGATCCACTTTTTTTCTAAATCATTTAGTTTGAACTTCATAATTTGATTTCCTCCTTCATAGTAATGGTACTATAGATGGCCGGGGATTTCCATATAAAATATCTCAAATCGGCGTAAAAAAACAAACCTGTTATGTAAAGTATATCAAATAAAACGAAAACAATAATTTTTTTGCTTTATTTACAGAAAATACTACCCATGTTTCATTGTGGGAAGTATAATATAAAACAAATGGCACATAGTATTTTGCAACTATCCGGTCAAGAAATTTTGAAATGGCGGCTGGATTGTTGCGCTGTCTGGAAAGGGGGATTTTTATGGACAACCAGTTAGCGTTACTTACTTTATTCGGTTCTATCCTGGCTTTGGCTTTTGCGGCCAGCCGGGCGGCGAGAGTGCTGAAATTTTCTCAGGGAAATGAGAAAATGAAGAAGATTTCTTCTTCTATCCACCACGGGGCGATGGCCTATCTCAGAAGACAGTACCGGATACTGATCTGCTTTTTTGCGGGAATGTTCATTATACTTTTTGCTATGGCGGCTTTTGGATATCTTACCTGGTTTGTACCTTTCGCTTTTATTACAGGGGGATTTTTCTCCGGCCTTTCCGGTTTTGTAGGAATGCAGATCGCTACCAGAGCCAATGGACGGACGGCGGCTGCCTGTCAGCAGGGACTGAATAAAGGATTGAATGTGGCCTTCTCCGCCGGGTCTGTTATGGGATTTACAGTGGTAGGACTGGGGCTTTTGGACATTTCTATCTGGTATCTGCTGCTCCGGCTGGTATTCAAACTTCCTATCGAGGATATTACCAGCACCATGCTCACCTTCGGAATGGGAGCTTCCAGCATGGCTCTTTTTGCCCGTGTAGGCGGCGGGATCTATACCAAGGCTGCCGATGTGGGAGCAGACCTGGTAGGAAAAATAGAAGCAGGGATCCCTGAAGATGATCCCAGAAATCCGGCGGTTATCGCGGACAATGTAGGGGATAATGTAGGAGATGTGGCAGGAATGGGAGCGGATCTGTATGAGTCCTATGTGGGTTCCATCCTTTCTGCCTGCGCTCTGGGAGTGATCGCATTTAATAAGATCGAATCTGTGGACCGGGTCAATGCAGTAGTGATTCCTATGGTCCTGGCGGCGGTAGGAGTTCTGGCCTCCATTATCGGAAGTCTTCTGGTAAAGACAGGAGAGAGTACTAAACAGAATGTGCTTCTGGGAGCTCTGCGCAGAGGAACCAACACCAGCGCTATACTGATCGCCATAGTGGCATTTCCCTTGGTGTGGCTGGTCTTGGGAAAAGAGTTTATCGGATTCTACCTGGCAATCCTGGCAGGACTGCTGGCGGGCGTCCTGATCGGATTCTTTACCGAGTACTTTACCTCGGATACTTACAAGCCTACCCAGGATCTGGCGGACAAATCTGTCACAGGTTCGGCTACCATTATCATCGGAGGCCTGAGTCTGGGAATGCTTTCTACGGCTTTGCCTATTCTGATCGTTGTAGTCTGTGTTATGGCTGCTTATGTATGCTCCGGAGGATTTATCGAGGCTACCAGAGGACTGTATGGCATTGCTCTTTCTGCAGTAGGTATGCTGTCTACTCTGGGGATTACCCTTGCCACAGACGCCTATGGTCCCATTGCAGATAATGCGGGAGGTATAGCAGAGATGGCAGGACTGGATCCGGAGGTCCGGGTAAGGACAGATGCGCTGGATTCTCTGGGAAATACTACAGCGGCTACCGGAAAAGGTTTTGCTATCGGTTCTGCAGCTCTGACGGCGCTGGCTCTGATTGCTTCCTATGTTGAAAAAGTACAGGAAGTAGGAGGGGCTTCTGTGAAGCTGGATATGAGTATTATGAACCCTACCGTATTATGCGGTATTTTTATCGGGGCCTGCCTGCCATTTGTCTTTGCGGCTCTTACTATGTCCTCTGTAGGCCGGGCGGCCCAGAGTATTGTAATGGAGGTAAGAAGGCAGTTTAAGGAGATCAGAGGCCTGATGGAAGGAAAAGCGGATGCTGACTATGAAACCTGCGTGGATATCTGTACCAAAGCCAGTCTCCGGGAAATGATCCTTCCTACTTTGCTGGCGATCGTTACCCCGGTGGTCACCGGCCTGATCCTGGGCTATAACGGGGTCATCGGCCTTTTGGCCGGATCTACTGCCACAGGATTTCTCATGGCGGTTTTTATGGCCAACGCCGGAGGCGCCTGGGACAATGCAAAAAAATACATTGAAGGCGGCGCCCATGGGGGAAAAGGAAGCGAGGCCCATAAAGCGGCTGTAGTGGGAGACACGGTGGGAGATCCTTTTAAGGATACTTCAGGACCTTCTATCAATATCCTGATCAAGCTTCTTTCTATGGTGTCTATAGTCTTTGCGGCGCTGGTGGTACAGTTCCATATTTTCTGACAGTGACAGAGGAAGGACTGGAAGACTTATCCTTAAGAAAAAAGGCTGGGTTTTCAAAAGAAAGCTCAGCCTTGAAAAATGTCTGTGATATGGTATAATATGGACAAAAATTGACCAGATTTCAGTTCCCTTCAGAGAAGATGGATCCCGAAGGGAGACAGAAGGTCAGATAAAAGAAGAAAATTAAGGAGAAAAATATCGTGAATTTGGAATTTAAGGAAATCACAGTGGAAGACAGTCCGGTGATGATGCCCTACTATAACATGCGTAGAAATAATACCTGTGACAGCGTTTTTCTGGAGAGTTTTATCTGGAAAGAATTCTATAATGTCCGTTATGCCATATGGGAGGATAAGGCTCTTCTCTGGCTGATGGAATACAATGGAAAATGTTTTTCGGCCATGCCTCTTTGCAAAGAGGAGGATCTGCCTGAGGCTTTCCAGGCTATCCAGCAGTATTTTAATGAAGAACTGGGGTATCCTCTGGTGATCAACCTGGCGGATGAATATGCGGTAAAATACCTGGATCTGCCCGAAGATAAATATTTTATAAAAGAGCAGGAAGATTCCAGGGATTATCTTTATCTGGGGGAATCCCTCCGAAAACTTTCCGGGAAAAAACTTCACAAAAAAAAGAACAGACTGAATTTGTTTCTCCGTCAGTATGAAGGAAGATTTGAATACAGGACCCTGGGCTGTGATGATAAAGACGATATGTGGAAGTTCCTGGACCGCTGGAGGATCCAGAAAGGTGAAGACCAGGAGGAGCATTTAGATTATGAAGTACGGGGTATCCATGATATCCTGAGGAACTGCTGCGAGCTGAATATCCATATGGGAGGCATTTATGTGGACGGCCGCCTGGAAGCCTTTTCTGTAGGAAGCTATAATAAGATCGAGGATATGGCTGTAATCCATATTGAAAAGGCAAATCCGGAAATCCCCGGTCTTTACCAAGCCATTAATCAGATGTTCCTGCTTCATGAATTTCCAGATGTCCAGTGGGTAAACCGTGAGGATGATATGGGGCTGGAAGGTCTGAGAAAGGCAAAAATGTCTTATAATCCCGCGGAATTTGCCAGAAAATATCTGGTAGAGCAGCTTCAGGACGGACAGAAGCCCTATAAATGGGCGGAAGAGATTGAAAATACTGCATCAGAGAATATGCCGGAATACCTTTCTTCGGAGGAAAAAAAGGAGACTATCTCTCTATGGAAATCCTGTTTCCCGGAGGATACAGACCGGTATCTGGAATATTATTATCGGGAAAAGACAAAGGACAACCGGATTCTGGCAAAGAAAGAGGATGGAAAGATTATCTCCATGCTTCACAGAAATCCCTATAAGGTCCATATGAGGGAAAAATTGTGGGATGTAGATTATATTGTTGCAGTTGCTACGGAAAAAAACCACAGAGGCAGGGGGCATATGAGAGAAGTACTGATAAAGGCCCTTCGGGATATGAATCTGGAAGGCAGGCCTTTCACCTTTCTCATGCCTGCAGCGGAAGCTATCTACCGGCCTTTTGATTTCCGGTTTATCTGGAGGAAGCCTTTGCTGATCCTGAAACAGGGAGAACCGGAAGGAATGAAAAAAATTCCGGTATCGGAAGATGACGCAGACTGCCAAAAGGCAGCAGAACTTATGGAAAAATGGTTGGCAGAACACAGTCAGGTCTATACCTGCCGGGATAATTCATATGTCCGCCGTCTTTCCAGAGAACTGGCCAGCGAAGACGGAGAATTGTATTTTCTGAGAGGAAACCAGGGAGAAGATCTGGGTCTTCTGGGACTTACAGGAAAAGATAAGAAAAATCAGGTGCTTCTTTACACGGAAGAAAGATTATACGAAGAAAAAGAAGGAAAAACAGGCATCATGGCAAGGATCACAGCTCTTGGGGAATTCCTCACAGCTTTTTCTCTGTATGCTCCCGGAAGCCTCACGCTGAACCTGGAAGTGGAGGACAAGCTGATTCCGGAAAATGAAGGAAGCTATCTCTGGACTCTGGATGAACAGGGCAGCAGCCTGGAAAGTACTCAGCCCTCTTGGGAACTACAGGCAGCCCAGAGGATCTGGACTTTGAAAACGGACATCGGAGATCTGGCCTCTTGGCTTTTTGGCTGTAAAAAACCGGAAGATATATGGCCCGATATACCGGGAGAACTGAAAAAAGAACTGGAAAAGATACAGACAGTACAGAAAATCTGGCTGGATGAGATTGTTTAGATCTTCTTAAAGAATACGTTAAAGCGGAGTGGGAACCGGACAGGGTTTTTACTCCGCTTTTTCTGATAAAATCTTATAAAAGCATTTCTTATTCATTCAGTACTCCCCAGAAAAAACAGCGCATTTGTTTCAGCATGGCTTCTTCCAGATCATAGTTTCCATTATAGATACACCAGTCATAACAGGTTCCTCTTAATACGATAAACAGATCTTTAACTAAAGAAAGAGGATCCGTACCCTTTGGAAGCTGTCCCTGATCCATGGCGGACAGAAAGATTTTTAAAAGCGTTTTCTGCATGGGACGGTTTTTGGAGAACCATACATTTTCCGGATTAAACAGGACTTTCATAGTATCCAGACCGGTTTCTATGTTCAGCCGGGCATAGGCTTTTACGAAAAGTTCCAGCTGCTCTTTAAAACTTCTGTCTTCCAGAAGAGCAGGAAATTCCGAAGAAAAATACTGGTCAGGCTTTGCATAAATATCCCGGAGAAGGTCGGATTTAGAATGAAAATAAGAATAAAAGGAAGAGGGGGCGATCCCGACTTTTTGACAAATATCCCGGATGGTAGTACCCTGATATCCCTTTGTTTTCATAATAAAAAGAGCAGCTGTTAAAATTTTTTGCCGCGTTCCGCCGGCTTCTTTTTTCTTTACCGCTGAAGGACTCATTTTGTCTGCCTCCTTTGTTTGAATGTAGATTGCAAATATATTACTTAGTCTTAATCTTAGTTTGTACTAACATGATAGAATATAACGAATAAAAATTAAATGTGAAATATAAACAAAAAAATGAAATGAAAATAGTTAAATATATAAAAAACAACTGTGAAATAAACGGAAGAAATTGACATTTTGGTATATTCTTGCTAAACTTAATAAAACCGAATGTGTTCGGAAATTACAATTTCATATGGGAGGTGCAGTGATGAGTGGTAACACGCAGCAGAAAAAAGAAGCTCCGAAAAAGAAAGGGTTAACAAATACCCTGAAGTATTTTTTTGGTGTGGGCGACGCGGGATTTGTTTTAATGAGTAACATTGAAACATTCTATTTTATGACATTCCTTACTGATCTGGCAGGTTTCGGCTCGGCTATCGCAGGTATCATCAACTCGATTTTTACTACGGTAGACGCCTGTCTTTCCTGGCTTTACGGAGGAATTATCAACGGAACCAAGGCGAAAAAATGGGGACGCTACAGATCCTGGCTGATCCTGCTGCCCTGGGCAGTGCCGTTTTTGTATGCATTTATGTTTATCAGGGTCAGTGATAACGAGATCCTGTCGGCTGTGATCATTATCGCCGCCTCTATTGCGTCTCATGTAGTATGGAACTTTTCCTATGTAGCCAACGCCACACTGGTCAGCGTGGTAGGAAAGACTCCGGAGGACAAGGCAGTATTGTCTTCTTCAAGAGCTACCTGGAACAATATCGGCGGACTCCTTTTTTCTTATCTGGGACTGCCTTTCGCTACTTTGCTGGCAGGATTTGTAGGAGAAAGAAATCAGTTTGCAGCGGCGGCATTCTGCCTGGGCTGGCTGATGGTGGCAGGATACTTTGCCCATTTTAAAATGACAGAAGGCTATGAAGAAGTAGAAACTGAGACTGTGAAAAAGGGAAAAGACAAGTCTAAGATCACCATAAGGGAAATGTTTGCTTCCCTGTTTAAAAATCCTCAGCTGATGATCCTGATGCTGGCCGATCTGGCGAAATGGTGCGTGAAGTTTGTAACGGCAGCGGCGGCTATCTATTATTTCCGGGATGCGGCAGGCAATGCGGGACTGATGACCATGTATACTCTGCTGATTTCTCTGGGAGCTATCGTGGGCGCTTTCTGCATGAGATATCTGGCGAAACAGTTATCTTCCAGAACTACTATGATCCTGTCCTATATAGGAATGGCAGTATTCCTTTTCCTCATATTTGTCTTTTATCAGAACCCTTATGTGGTCATAATTCTGATGACCATTGCCCAGTTCTTTTACGGGATTGCTTTTGCCTCTTCGCCGGCTCTATATGCGGATACCATTGTATACTCTACCTGGAAGACCGGAAAGGACGCGTCGGGCTGGATCATGGGACTGCAGAATCTGCCTCTGAAGATTGGCGTTTTCCTGAGAGGCGTTATCTTAAGCGCCTGTCTGGTCGCTGTAGGCTGGCAGTCAGGAGTTGTTTTGGAAGGCAGCGCAAGACAGGGTATGACCATTGCTTTCGCATTGGTTCCTGCGATTTTATGTGCAGCGGGTGCTGTGCTTCTGATCTTTGGTTTTAAGATCACAAAAGAAAAAGTTGAACAATATCAGGCGGAAATCGACGCCAGAGCATAAGGAGGATATAAGAAATGTTAAGCGCAAAAGAAAATTTTCTGGAAACTATTAAGAAAGACGGAAAGCCGGACCGTCTGGTAAAACAGTTTGAGGGAACGGTATTTTTTCCTCCAAGTCCTGCTTCTACATATATCAGAGGCAATCGGCACAGAGGGATGGAGCCTTTAAAGGATCGTTTCGGAACCGAGATCCTCTGGCCGGAAAATCAGGTTGCGGCAATGCCTCACGTAACTGCAGAGAATAAAGTGATCAAAGATATTACGGAGTGGAGAGATCAGCTGGTAATGCCGGATCTGGAAGCAAACTGTTCAGACCCGGAATTGTGGAAGCCTTTTATCGAGCAGGCGGAAGCTGCCAGAGGCGAGGACAAGCTGCTTATGGCTTTCATGCCTACAGGTGTATTTGAAAGACTTCATTTTCTTATGGGGTTTGAGGATATGCTGGTGAACTTCCTTTTAGAGCCGGAAGATATGCTGGATCTGTGCAACGCTATCGGAGAGTACCGTTTCCAGTATATGAAGCTGATCGTAGACAATTTGAAACCGGATATCATGCTGTCCCATGATGACTGGGGATCTAAAAATTCTCTTTTCATAAGCCCGGATACCTGGAGAGAGTTTATCAAGCCTCAGTATGAAAAAACTTATAAATATATGAAAGATCATGGGGTGATCGTTATGCACCATGCAGATTCCTTTATGGAGCCTATTGTAGAAGATATGGTAGAACTGGGAGTCGATATCTGGCAGGGAACTCTTCCGGAGAATGATATTGTGAAGCTGCAGAAACAGCTGGACGGAAGGATGACTCTTATGGGCGGTATAGACGCTTCTATCGTGGACCGGGAAGATTCTACAGAAGAAGAGATCCGCAAGGAAGTACGCAGGGCCTGCACACAATATGGACCGGGAGGCCACTATATCCCATGTATCACCTATGGAGGACCTGGCTGTCTCTATCCTCATGTAGATCCTGTCATTGACGATGAAATCAGAAAATATAATAAAGAAGTATATGGGATTGACGACTGATTTTTTTACTTACAGCCCGGAGATGGTTTGAAAAGACCATCTCCGTTTTTTCTTTCCGTCTGTCAGAGTTTAAAAATCGGGTTGACGAACAGAGGGCCAGAGGTGTATAATAGCACCATTAAAACTTTGGCACAGTAAAGCGCAACGGTTTTTTGTGATAAAGTAACAGGGAGGAAAGAAAATGAAGTTGAAAAAAATATTGGCGATTATGATGGCGGCGGCAATGGGAGTCGCAATGACGGCCTGCGGAGGAAACTCTGATTCTGGTTCAGGAGCGGACAGCGGCTCGGGAAATGAAAGTTCAGCAAACAGCGGAAAGACCTATACTATCGGTATATGTCAGCAAATGGAACACGATGCGTTGGATCAGGCAACCCAGGGATTTATAGATGCCTGTACAGAATTGTTTGGAGAAGGAAATGTGGAATTTGATCAGCAGAACGCTCAGGGCGAGCAGGCAATGTGTTCTACTATTATTAATAATTTTGTGTCTGCAGATGTTGATCTGATCCTGGCAAACGCTACTCTGCCTTTACAGACAGCAGCTCAGGCCACAGCGGATATTCCGATTCTGGGAACATCTATTACAGATTACGCTACAGCTCTTGGGATTGATGACTGGACAGGAGCTACGGGTATAAATGTTTCAGGAACCAGTGATCTGGCTCCCATCGATCAGCAGGAAGATATGCTGTTAGAACTTCTTCCGGATACTCAGAAAGTAGGAATCCTTTACTGCTCAGCAGAGCCTAATTCTCAGTATCAGGCACAGCTTTTTGAAGAGGCCCTGGAAGAAGATGGAATTGAGTATGAAGAGTATACAGCGGCTGATTCTAATGAGATTCAGACAGTGGTGACCAGTGCTGTTGAATCCTGTGATGCTATTTATGTTCCTACAGATAATACAATGGCGTCCAATACTCAGATCGTAAATAATGTATGTATGCCTGCAAAAGTTCCGGTAATCGCGGGAGAGCAGGGAATCTGCTCCGGATGCGGCATTGCTACACTGTCTATCAGCTACTACGATATCGGATATAAAGCCGGTGAGATGGCTTATCAGGTTTTGGAAGAAGGTGCGGATATTTCCACTATGGAGATCCAGACCGCTCCGAAAGTGACAAAAATGTACAATCCTACGATCTGCGAAGAATTGGGAATTACTGTTCCGGATGACTATGAGGCTATCGAGACAGAATCATAAAAGGTTCTTATATGCCGCAGCCGGCAGTGACAGGCAGCGGACTGTCTGAGAGCAGACAGGGAGCCGCCGCATTAAACAAAGGGTGAACGTTTAATGCGGCGGCCTCTGTTTCTGTATTGAAAATATAATGCCGGACTGATAAAGTAATAAAAATACATTGGAAAGGAATAAAGATTATGACAATGACAATGCTGATGGCACTGGATCCTATGGCTCTGGTGCGGTCTCTCCCGGGCAATGTGGCCCAGGGACTGATCTGGGGGATTATGGCTCTGGGAGTATATATCACTTTCAGGATCCTGGACTTTGCCGATTTGACAGTAGATGGTTCACTGGCTACAGGAGGAGCCGTAGCAGTCATGCTGATACAGGGAGGCATGCATCCGGCTTTATCTTTGATTTTTGCATTTCTGGCTGGAATGGCCGCAGGTTTTGTTACAGGATTTCTCCATACAGCGCTGGGAATCCCGGGGATTTTGGCAAGCATCCTGACCCAGATTTCCCTGTATTCTGTAAATCTTGGTATCATGGGAAAAGCTAATCAAAGTATGGGGATCGGGCAGAAAGGTCTGGTAGCTTCTGCCCGGTATGTGACAGCTGATAATAATTATATATTTTTTATCGGTCTGATCCTGGGCTGCCTTGTTCTTGTGGCTATTGTATATTGGCTTTTTGGAACAGAACTTGGAGCATCCATCCGCGCTACAGGATGTAATCCTCAGATGGCAAGCGCTCAGGGAATCAATACAAATTTTTGTAAAGTGATCGCTTTGATGATCTCTAATGGACTGGTAGGTCTGTGCGGAGGCGTTTATGCTCAGTATCAGGGCGCGGCAGATGTAAATGCCGGTCGTGGAGCCATTGTTATCGGTCTGGCTGCCGTAATCATCAGCGAAGTGATCTTTGGAAAGCTTTGCGCAGGAAAGAAGATTGCTTTTGCTTATACTCTGGCATCGGTGTTTGTAGGGGCTATCTTATATTATATAGCCTATGCTCTGGTAATGTGGCTGGGAATCGATTCTGACTACATGAAACTGTTCTCTGCAGTAGTCGTAACCTGCTTCCTGGCAGCCCCCTATCTGAAAGGAAAATATCTGATGAGAAGGAGGATGGCAAAATAATGGGATACATGTTGGAAATAAATGATCTTCATAAAACCTTTAATATCGGAACGATCAATGAAAAAGTAGCTCTGGACGGAGTAAACCTGAAGCTGAATTCAGGAGATTTTGTCACGATCATCGGCGGAAACGGCGCAGGAAAATCTACAACCCTGAATGCCATCGCCGGGGTCTGGCCCATCGATCAGGGAAAAATCATTGTAGACGGCGTAGATATCACCAGACTGTCCGAGCACAAAAGAGCGGTTTACCTTGGAAGAGTTTTTCAGGATCCAATGACCGGGACCGCTTCCACAATGTCTATTGAAGAAAATATGGCTATTGCTGCCAGGAGAGGGGAGCGCAGAGGCTTCCGCTGGAGTATCTCCAGAAAAGAGAGAGAATTCTACAAAGAGCAGCTGAAGGAGCTGGATCTGGGCCTGGAAGAGCGTCTTACTACGAAAGTGGGCCTTCTTTCCGGAGGACAGAGACAGGCGATCACATTGCTGATGGCTTCTTTAAAAAAGCCGAAGCTCCTGCTTTTGGATGAGCATACAGCGGCTCTGGATCCCAAAACAGCCGCAAAAGTTCTGGAAATATCTGATAAGATCATCCAGGAACATAATCTGACTGCTATGATGGTTACTCATAATATGAAAGATGCGATTGTTCATGGAAACCGTCTGATCATGATGCACGAAGGAAAAGTGATCTATGATGTGGCAGGGGAAGAAAAGAAGAAACTTCATGTTTCTGACCTGCTTGCAAAATTTGAAGAAGTCAGCGGCGGTGAATTTGCAAATGACCGGATGATGCTGGCATAAAATAATCAGAGACCTGCTGCCTTAAAAGGATATTTTAAGCAGCAGGTTCTTATCATGTAAAGGACCAGGAAAGGTT
Source organism: Candidatus Blautia stercoripullorum (assembly GCA_019120545.1). Taxonomy (GTDB): domain Bacteria; phylum Bacillota; class Clostridia; order Lachnospirales; family Lachnospiraceae; genus Blautia; species Blautia stercoripullorum. Next base: position 45,884 of record DWUX01000197.1, read on the forward strand.
TCGGAATCAGAGGCATGGGGAGATGGATATGGAAGACCGGGAAAGACGGAAGCAGGATCGAGGGGAACGGCGAAAAGAAGCAGAAAGTCAGAGAAGGAGAATAATAGAACAGGAAAAGAAAAGGAGACGGCAGGTTGTACGGAAACAACGGGCGATTCTTGGCGGCGCAGCCGTTTTGCTTCTCCTCTTTATTTGGGGAGGCGTATCTGTCTGGATGGGAAGAAAATCGTCTGAAGAACAGCGGAAGGATGAAGCTGCTTTAGAGACTGCGGCTAAAGAGCAGGAAAAAGCAGAACGGCGGGAGAAGAAGCAGCATGCGGAAGAAGAAATGGAATCAGCCATGACTTCTCTGGAAAGCACAGTGGAAGACCTGATCTCTGATTATGATGGAAACTGGAGTGTCTATGTGGAAGAACTGGAATATGAAAATGATTTCAGTATCAATAATCAGGGTATGTATCCTGCCAGTCTGGTCAAGATCTATACCATGGCGGCTACCTTTGCAAACATGGAACAGGTGATCAAAAACGAAACAGATTATCTGGGCAGTGAGGAAAGTGCCAAAGCTACAGTGGCTCAGCTTCTGGAAAACATGATCGAAATTTCTGATAATGAATCGTACAATGAATTGGTGAGGCTCCAGTCGTCAGACAGAGACTTTGGAGAGGGATGCGGTTATATCAACGCTTATCTCCAGGAAGAGGGTTATACAGGCACGGGTGTACATACTACTCTCCATCCGGCGGCCTCTAGTATGGAAAACGACGGGCTGGGAGACAATGTTACCTGTGTGGAGGACTGCGGAAAACTTTTAGAAAAAATTTACAAAGGAAGCTGCGGCTCTCAGGAGGATTCTGGTGAAATGCTCCACCTTCTTTTAAATCAGGAAAATACTTTGAAAATCCCGGAGGGACTTCCGGAAGGCATAGAGGTAGCGCATAAGACAGGAGAAACTTCTGAGGTGCAACATGATGTGGGGATCATATATGGTGAGAGTACAGATTTTATCCTGTGTATTATGGTGGATGAACTTACCAGCTCTGCAGATGTTTATACTCAGTATCATGAGTTGACAGAAACTGTATATGATGCTTTAAATTAACATTACTCAACATAATAATGAACTGATGCATTAATCAAAAAAGATACAGGGCCGGATTTATCCGGCTCTTTTTCCATTCCATTAAAAATTTGCTTTATTCAATAATAATTCCTGCCAAAGATTTGACAGAAATTATTGGGGAAAGATTGACAATACTATAAAACTGTGTTATATAAAAAGATAGGTAGTTTAAACTAACTTTATGAACAAGAGGGTGGACTACTCTTTTTTTACCTGATGAGTTATACAAAACTAACTAGCTGCAGAAGAAAGGAAGAAATATGAAAACAGAAAAAATCATGAAGAAGTTTTCTGCCGGTATCCTGCTTGCGCTATTTATAATAGCAGGGATACCGGCTGTTCCGGTGCAGGCGGCTGCTGGCACGGTATATACCTGCGCCGTACACCCCAGCTACCGCCATCCGGTAACGGGAGAGATCGAGGATTCAGGGGGTGAAGCCTCTTATGCCACAGGCCAGGGCATGGTTGACGGGGCTGTATATCCTACCGGCATCCTGGAACTGACAGACAGCGGAGAGTACTATCTGACTATCCGGATGAGCCTTATGGACTATACTGCCAATCACAGCTTCTGGGTACAGAACGTGGGAGATTCCGGCTGGTCCACGCCGGCTCTGGGAGTTACAGGAAGCGGTACAGACAATAACGGAGCCACCAGTGATATCTGCATTCAGGTACCAAGTGAGAACTGCGTGATCCGGGCAGCGATGTATGTAGAGCCTATGGGGAGGGATGTGATCTTTTATATCTATCCCAGTGATTTTGTGACGGGCAACAATACAGACATGAATGCCACTATTGTAACCGAGGCTTCCGGAAGCAGTACCGGATCCCAAAGCACCGGTGCTGCACAGGATTTGGGCACTTCCAGCCAGAATACGGATAATTCTGCTTCCGGAAACGGCACCTCTTCTTCAGGCAATGGCAATACAGTGACCCCTTCGGCTTCCAGCCTGCCTTCAGGAAATACCGGCGCCGGCAGTACATCAGGTGCAGACAGCGGCAGTACAGAGGGGGAGACTGGGAACAGTGAGAGCACGGATAATGAAAATACAGAAGATGCCAGCGGAGCCACCGGTGTGCAGGTTCTGGAAAATACCATTGAGGATCCGGCGGATTCCGCCCAGGAAACAGAAACTCCTTCTACAGAGGATACAGAACTGGACAGCGCTCAGGGCCTGAGTCTCTCCACAGCCCGGGAGGCCCAGGCAGAAGACCAGGTATCTGAGGCTTCCGGAAGCACTACAGCAGGCAGTCAGATCCTGGTGTTGATCATATCCATTACCGTTTCCGGCCTTCTTCTTATAGGAGCTGCAGCTGCAGTGATCTATTATTTCCGGAGAAACTGGAGACGCTGGGGCGGAGGAGAAGATGATGATGAGTAGAAACCGATCAGTGAAAAGCAAAAGAAGATTTCTGTCCCTGGGGCTGGCTGCATGGACTCTCTGTGTTCTTCTGGGAGGCTGCGGCGTAATGAAGGGGCAGAAAGAGGATTCTTCTGCCAGTGTCCAGGAAGTGGACAGCGTAGAAACTCTTCTGGCTATTGATGATCCCGAGGAGAAGGCGGCTGTGGAAGCTGCAAAGGCTAAAGTGGCTGCTATGGAAGAAGAACCCAGGATCATTGCTACATCACCGGCTACGGCGGATATCTGTGACCGGCTGGATCTGGATCTGGCGGGAGTATGCAGCAGTACCACCTCTTCTTTACCGGAGCGGTATGAGGACCTGACCCAGGTGGGAACAGCCATGAGCCCTGATATGGAGATCATTTCTTCTCTGGATCCGGACTGGATCCTAAGTCCTGTCACTCTCCAGTCTGATCTTCAGCCAAAGTATGAGGCCATTGACACAGACTGGGCTTTTCTGAATCTTCGCAGCGTACCGGGTATGTACCGTTCCATTCAGGAACTGGGGGAGATTTTCCAAAGAAAAGAGGAGGCTCAGGCTCTGGTTGATGAATTCACAGAATTTTACAATGATTATAAAGATCAGAATGAAGGAAAAGAAGCTCCCAAGGTGATGATCCTTATGGGACTTCCCGGTTCTTATATCATTGCCACAGAGAATTCTTATGTGGGCAGTCTGGTAGAACTGGCAGGAGGAGAAAACGTATATGCCGGTACAGATCAGGAATTTCTTACAGTAAATACTGAGGATATGAAGACAAAGGAACCGGATGTGATCCTCCGGGCGGCCCATGCTCTCCCTGACCAGGTAGTGGAAATGTTTAAAGAAGACTTTGAGACAAATGATATATGGCAGCATTTCCAGGCGGTAGAGGAAGGACGTGTGTATGACCTGACTTATGAATACTTTGGGATGAGCGCGAATTTCAATTATCCTCAGGCCCTGGAGGAACTTCAGCCTATGCTGTATCCGGAAAATCAGGAAGCAGTACAGTAAGGAGGGTATGTTTTGAAAGACAATAAAGAAATAAAGACAGCCGCCGGCAATATCCCTTCCGCAGAGGAACAGGATAAAAACAGAAGAAAGAGAAAGACCGCCCGGGCGGCTCTGTCTTTCGGGATCATGGTTCTGCTTTTGGTGATCCTGTTTTTTGCGGCGGTGAATATCGGAAGCCTGAAAGTGACTTTTCCCCAGCTTTTCAGAGGAATCTTCCTGGAACCTGACGAGACGGTATCTGCCATCTTTGATCTCAGATTTCCCAGGATCATGATCTCTATGCTGGCAGGAGCGGCAGTGGCTGTCTCCGGTGTGCTTTTTCAGGCGGTACTGAAGAATCCTCTGGCAGACCCGGGGATCATCGGTATTTCCAGCGGGGCCAGCTTTGCGGCAGTGATCATTACAGCAGCGGCGCCCGCCCTGTTTTTCTTCACGCCTCTTTTTGCCTTTCTGGGAGGAGTCTTGGCTTTTTTCCTGGTGTATACCCTTTCCTGGAAAGGAGGACTGAGTCCTCTTCGGATCATTCTGGTAGGCGTGGCTGTAAACTCTATGTTTACCGGTCTGTCTTCAGCTATGAATTCTATGAGCGGCGGGAATATGTCGGGAGTGGCTTCCATTGTCAATGGAAACATTACTATGAAGACCTGGGAGGATGTACAGACTCTGGTGCCTTATGTGATCATCGGCCTGATCCTGTCGCTGGTCTTTGCGGGAAAGTGTAATCTTCTGTCTCTGGAAGACAAGACTGCCAGGAGCCTGGGAGTCAATGTAAATACCATGCGGATCCTGATCTCTCTGGCGGCAGTGCTTCTGGCCAGTATTTCCACTGCGGTAGCTGGAGCAGTAAGCTTTCTGGGACTGATCGTTCCCCATATCGGAAGGATCCTGGTGGGCAGCGATCACAAGGCTCTCCTTCCTTTTTCTATGCTTTTCGGGGCTTTTACCTTCCTTCTGGCAGATACTATCGGAAGAACTGCAGCTTACCCTTACGAGATTTCCGCTTCTGTCATTATGAGCGTTGTAGGCGGTCCTTTCTTTATCATTCTCTTAAGGAGGTCAAAGAAATATGCAAACTGAAAAAAGCCCGGCAAAAGAAAAACCGGCCATGGAGGTAAGAAATCTATCTTTTTCTTATGGAAAGAACAAAGTCCTTCGGGATGTATCTTTTAAGATAAAGGGCGGAGATATCACGACTATCATGGGAGCTAACGGCTGTGGAAAATCCACTTTGTTTTCTCTTATGACCAAGAATCTTTATCCCAGAAAAGGAAATATCTTTCTTTCCGGAAAAAATATCCAGAATCTGGGACTGAAAGATTTTGCAAAAAAAGTTTCCATTGTCCATCAGTATAATACTTCCAGCGATGACATTACAGTGGAACGCCTGGTTTCCTTTGGACGGACCCCTCATATGAAAATGATGCAGGCGAAAAGTCAGGAGGACGAAGAACGGATCCAATGGGCTATGGAAGTTACTAATGTAGAAAAATACCGGAACCGGGAGATCGCCAGGCTGTCAGGAGGACAGAGGCAGAGGGTGTGGATCGCCATGGCGCTTGCCCAGAATACCGGGATCCTTTTTCTGGATGAGCCTACCACTTATCTGGATATCCGGTATCAGATCGAGATCCTGGAGCTGATCCGGAGGTTAAATGAAGAGTATGGCATCACCATTATCATGGTGCTCCATGATATTAACCAGGCTATTCATTTTTCCCATCAGGTCATTGGCCTGAAGGACGGTGCCGTCTCTTTTCAGGGAGATCCTCAGGAGGTGATCGATCCTGACAGCATCCGGGATCTGTACGGGATCCATCTGGACGTAACAGAAATACAAGGAAAAAAATTTGTGCTTACAGTATAGGAGAAGAAAAATGAGAAAAAATCCGTTGCGTATATTTTGGATCGTCCTGGGCTTTCTCTGCCTGGGGCTGGGAACTGTGGGAGTAGTCCTTCCCATCCTTCCTACAGTACCTTTTTACATGGCCACGGTGTTCTGCTTTGCAAAAAGCTCCAGAAAGCTTCATGACTGGTTCATTGGGACAAGTCTGTATAAGAAACATCTGGAGTCTTTTGTAGAAAAGAAGGCCATGACTATGAAAACAAAGCTGACCATTATAGGGACGGTTACTCTGGTAATGGCAGCAGGCTTCATTATGATGAGCCGGGTCCCCATAGGGAGGATCTGTCTGGCAGCGGTATGGATATGCCATCTGCTGTATTTCTTCCTTCGGGTAAAAACAGTGAAAGAGGAAGCATATGATTAAGACTAGACTGGTGAGACTTCTGTCTCACGCAAAAAAATACATAGTATATAACATTCTCTGGCAGTGGGCAGCTCTTCTGGCGCAGATCCTGGCGGTGTTTTCCATTGCCGGCTTTCTGGGAACACTGGCAGACAACCGGGGGGATCTTGTTCAGACACTGGGAAGCCTGGCTGCCGGCAGGACGGTGCTGATCCTGCTCCTGGCGGCGGCAATAAGGTTTCTCTGTGAAAGAATGGCAGCCAGAGCCTCCTACGGAGCCAGCGTAGACGTAAAAAGGATCCTGCGTAAAAAAATCTATGAAAAGCTCCTGAAACTGGGAGCCTCTTACAAGGAAAAGACTTCCACTTCAGAAGTGGTCCAGCTGAGTACCGAAGGTGTGGAACAGCTGGAAGTTTATTTCGGAAAATATCTTCCCCAGCTTTTCTACAGTCTGCTGGCGCCCCTGACACTTTTTGTGATCTTATCTTTTGTAGATCTGAAAGCCAGTCTGGTGCTGCTGCTCTGCGTGCCACTGATCCCTGTGTCTATTGTAGCGGTGCAGAAATTTGCAAAAAAACTTCTGAGCAGATACTGGGGGATCTATACAGGGCTGGGAGACAGTTTTCTGGAAAATCTCCAGGGACTGACTACTTTGAAAATTTACCAGGCGGACGAACAAAAAGCAGAGGAGATGGACCGGGAGGCCCAGGAATTCAGGCGGATCACCATGAAGGTCCTGACCATGCAGCTGAATTCTACCAGTGTTATGGATATTGTGGCATATGGGGGCGCTGCTGTGGGAATGATAGTGGCGGTCAGTGAATTTCTGTCAGGAAGCCTGGATTTTTCCGGAACTCTGACCATTATCCTACTGGCCTCTGAATTTTTCATTCCCCTGCGGCTTCTGGGATCTTTTTTCCATATTGCAATGAACGGTATGACGGCCAGCGATAAGATCTTCCGGCTTCTGGATCTGGAGGAGCCAAAAGACGGAGAAGAGCCTATGCCCCGGGAGAACTTCGACATAGAACTTTGGAAAGTAGGATTTTCCTATGAAAAAGACAGGGAGATCCTTAAAGACCTCTATCTTGCCATACCTCAGGGCTCCTTTGTGTCTCTTGTGGGAGAGTCCGGCTGCGGGAAAAGCACCATTGCCGGTCTGCTCACCGGGAAGCTTGGAAATTATCAGGGCGAGATCCTTATAGGAGGCAAGGGCCTTTCCAGGATCAGTGAAAAGGAACTGATGGAGCATGTGACCCTTGTCCGGCACAACAGCTATATCTTTAAAGGAACAGTGGAAGAGAACCTGAGGATGGCAAAGTCCCAGGCTTCAGAAGAAGAAATGAGAAAGGTTCTTTCCAGAGTAAATCTGCTGGGATTTCTGGATACCCAGGAAGGGTTGAAGACCAGGCTTTCGGAACAGGGAGCCAATCTTTCCGGAGGACAGCGTCAGAGACTGGCTCTGGCCAGAGCCCTTCTCCATGATACTCCTGTATATATTTTTGACGAAGCTACCTCTAATATCGACGCGGAAAGCGAAGACCTGATCATGGAAGTGATCCGGGAGCTTGCAAGGACCAGGACTGTCCTTCTTATCTCCCACAGACTGTCTAATGTAGTGGCCTCTGACAGGATCTACCTTCTGGATCAGGGAAAGATCCTGGAACAGGGAACTCATCAGGAGCTGATGGAGCAGCAGGGAGTTTACCGGAAACTCTATGAAACTCAGAAAAATCTGGAGATGTATGGAAGGGAGGCCGGAGTATGACGGGAGAAAGAAAAGAAAGAAGGAGCGGGATACAGATCATGGCCAGGCTTATAGGCCTTGTACGGCCTCTGCTCCACATTATGACCGGGGCTGTCATTTTAGGAGTCCTGGGATACCTCTGTGCTATTTTTCTGACCATCCTGGCCGGACAGGGGATCCTGAAAGGCCTGGGTGAAAATACTTTTTCAGAGCATTTTACAGCGGGAAATCTGTTCCTGCTTATGGGAATCCTGGCGGTGCTTCGGGGGCTTCTCCATTATGCGGAGCAGTACTGCAACCACTTTATTGCCTTTAAGCTTCTGGCCATCATCCGCCATAAAGTATTTGCCGCTCTTAGAAAGCTTTGTCCGGCAAAGCTGGAGGGAAGAGACAAAGGAAATCTTATTTCCATTATCACCACAGATATTGAACTGCTGGAAGTCTTTTATGCCCATACCATTTCTCCCATTGTCATTGCCTTTCTGACTTCTCTGGTCATGGTAATGTTTATAGGAAGCTATCATGTTCTTGCCGGTCTGTTTGCCCTGGCCGGCTATGTGGTAGTGGGAGCTGTGATCCCTTTGTGGAACGGCAAAAGAGGGGGAAGCAGAGGTATGGAATTCCGCACCGGTTTTGGAGAACTGAACAGCTTTGTGCTGGATTCTCTCAGGGGTCTGGACGAGACCATTCAGTATGGACAGGGGGAGAAAAGGATGGAGGAGATGGAGAAACGGTCGGTCAGCCTGGGAAATCTCCAAAAAAATCTCAGCCTTTTAGAAGGCTCTCAGAGATCCTTTACCACTCTGGCGATCCTGGCCTTTTCCTTTGGTATGTTGTTTTTCTGTCTTTATCTGGGACAACAGGGGAAACTGGATTTTTCAGGGATCCTTACCTGCACCATTGCCATGATGGGGTCTTTCGGTCCGGTAACAGCCCTGTCCAGTCTGTCCAATAATCTGAATCAGACCCTGGCCAGCGGAGAGCGGGTGCTTTCTATTCTGGAAGAAAAGCCTCTGGTGGAAGAGATACCGATCCAGGCTGGGACTCCGGATCCGGTCTTTACAGGGGCCCGGGCAGAGCATGTGACCTTTGCCTATGAGGAGGAAGTGATCTTAAAAGATTATTCCCTGGAAATGCCGAAAGGAAAGATCATCGGGATCCATGGGGCCAGCGGTTCCGGAAAGTCTACTTTTTTAAAGCTTCTCATGCGGTTCTGGGATGTGGACCGGGGAGCTGTGAAGATCTCCGGTAAAGATGTGCGGCAGACTGCCACGGCACAGCTGCGGGATACGGAATCCTATGTGACCCAGGAGACCCAGCTGTTCCATGATTCTATTGCCAATAATATTGCCATAGGAAAACCGGGAGCCAGCCGGGAAGAGATCATAGAGGCGGCAAAAAAAGCCTCTCTCCATGATTTTGTCATGACCCTTCCGAAAGGCTACGATACGGAAGTGGGTGAACTGGGAGATACTCTTTCGGGAGGAGAAAAGCAGAGGATCGGAGTGGCTAGAGCCTTTCTCCATGACGCTCCCTTCCTCCTTCTGGATGAACCTACCAGCAATCTGGATTCCCTCAATGAAGGTATTATCCTGAAATCTCTGAAGGAGTCCTGCCGTCAGAAGACGGTAGTGCTGGTCTCTCACAGAAGATCTACGATGAATCTGGCGGATAAAGTCTATACCATGGACAATGGAAGAATCTCATAAAAGGCAGGGGTGAGAAAGTATGGAACTGGGACAGGTGCAGGAAGATTATTTGGAGGCTATTTACATTCTGAGGGAGAAAAACGGCAGGGTGAAATGTGTCCATATCGCAGAGTATATGGAGCGGTCAAAGCCTACCATCCTGACAGCAATGAAAGTTTTGGAAGAAAAAGGATACATTATAAATGACCGCCACAGCCTGCTTCTTACGGAAAAAGGCGAGAAGCTGGCAAAACGGGTACATGAACGACATCAGTATTTTAAAAAGCTTCTCATGCTGGCCGGAGTAGAAGAAGAAACAGCAGACAAAGAGGCCTGTGTCATGGAACATGTATTAAGTGAGGACAGCTATGAAAAACTGAAAAACTATCTGGCGTAACAGCCGCAGGAGGTATGTTAGTGAGGCTTTTCCACAGTGCGGTCCGGGATGTTTAAGAAATATTAAAAAGAAATAAAATTCTTGTATACAGAATTGAGAGCCTTCTTTTTTTGTGCTATGATAAGAATAATGTTTGGCTGAAAAAGCAGAAGTATGGAGAAAGAAAGGTGAAATACAGCAACATGAGAAAAAGACAGAAGCCGGAGCCAAAATCTTCCGAAAAAAACATAAAATTTCCGGTAGAACCTGTAAAAGCCGATTACCTTTACGGACTGACAAAGAAGCAGGTGCAGGAGCGGATGGCAGCAGGCTGGAGTAACGAAGAAGTCGGCAGTGTCAGTTTAAGTACCAAAGATATTGTCAAGAAAAATGTATTTACCTATTTCAACCTGATATTCGCAGTCCTGGCAGTGCTGGTGTGCCTGTCAGGTTCCTTCCGGGATCTGACTTTCCTTCCGGTGATCCTGCTGAATACTGTGGTGGGGATCGTCCAGGAGATCCGGGCGAAAAATGTTCTGGAAAAGATGAATATGCTCAATGCTCCCAAGACCGACGTGGTACGGGAAGGAAAGATCCGTTCTATAGATTCTACCCATCTGGTCCGGGACGATATCGTCATATTTAATACGGGAAATCAGATCTGCGCGGACGCAGTGGTATGTTCTGGCGAAGTGCGGGTAAACGAGTCCCTTCTTACAGGAGAATCCGAGGAGATCGTAAAGAAAGAAGGAGATTCTCTTATGTCCGGAAGCTTTATTGTTTCCGGAAAATGTTATGCCCGTCTGGAAAAAGTGGGGGATGAATCTTATATTTCCAGACTGACCCTGAAGGCGAAAGCCATGAAGGATGAGGAACAGTCTGAGATGATCCGTTCCTTGGATAAGCTGGTGAAAACTGTGGGTATTGCTCTGATACCTATAGGGATCATTCTTTTTATACAGAGCTTCTTTATCAGTCATGAGGGGTTCCAGGAAAGCATTACCTCCATGGTGGCAGCGGTGATCGGTATGATCCCGGAAGGGCTTTATCTGCTGACAACAGTGGCTCTGGCCCTGAGCAGTGTCCGGCTGGCAATGAATAAGGTTCTCCTCCATGATATGAAGAGTATCGAGACCCTTGCCAGAGTCAACGTTCTCTGTGTGGATAAGACCGGGACTATTACGGAAAATGCCATGACGGTTCAGGATATTGTTCTGCTGGACGAGGAGCAGGATATGGACAATGTAAAGGGGATCCTGTCAGATTTTGTCCAGGCCATGGGAGAGGATAACAGCACTATGGCGGCAATGAAGCAGTATTTTACGGAATATAAAGGGGAAAAACCTTTAAAGATCATTTCCTTCTCTTCCGCTAATAAATACAGCGGCGCCGTGTTTGAGTCTGGAAATTTTGTCCTGGGGGCTCCGGAGTTTGTTCTTGGCAGCGCTTATGAGGCTTATCAGGATATCATAGAAGAATATTCTGCTAAAGGATACCGGGCTCTGATCTTCGGAACCTATGAGGAAGAGCTTAATGGAAAGAAACTTCAGGGACAGGTGGATCCCTGGGCCCTGATCCTGCTGATGAATCGGATCCGGGAGGAAGCACCGGCGACTTTTGAATACTTTAACCGCCAGGGCGTGGAGGTGAAGGTGATCTCCGGGGATAATCCCCTTACAGTATCAGAGACTGCCAGACAGGCAGGGATCGCCGGAGCCCAGCGGTATGTGGATGCCAGGACTTTGAAGACAAAAGAGGAGTTGGAGGAAGCTGCCGTAAATTATACAGTGTTCGGACGAGTGCTGCCGGAACAGAAGAGGCAGCTGGTACGGGCCCTTCAGAGGAAAGGCAAGACTGTTGCCATGACAGGAGACGGCGTCAATGATGTGCTGGCTTTAAAAGATGCAGACTGCAGCGTTGCCATGGCTTCAGGAAGCGAGGCTGCCATGCAGGCGGCTCAGGTGGTCCTTCTGGAATCAGATTTTTCCAAGATGCCGGAGGTAGTGGCAGAAGGAAGAAGAGTGGTAAATAATATCCAGCAGTCTGCCAGTCTGTTCCTGGTAAAGAATATTTTTTCCTTCCTGTTGTCACTGGTATCCATTATCTTTGTATTTACCTACCCTCTGGGACCTTCCCAGATTTCTCTGATCAGTATGTTTACTATTGGCATACCGGGATTCTTCCTGTCCCTGCAGCCGAATAAAAATGTGATCAAAGGTCATTTTCTTCAGAATGTGCTGCTGAAGGCCCTTCCGGCAGGCCTGACTGACGTACTGGTAGTGGCGGCTCTGGCGATCTTTTCCCAGACCTTCGGAGTCAGCGGGGCGGATCTGTCCACGGCGTCTACCATGCTGCTGGCGATCGTGGGATTTATGATACTGTTTAAGATCTGCAAGCCAATGAACATGCTCCGGGGAGTGATCTGTGTGGGATGTATCATCGGATTCCTGGCAAGCTGTTTCCTGTTCCCGGGATTGTTCGGCATTTCTTCTATGTCAACAAAATGCGTTATGCTCTTTGTAGTATTTTCTATTGCCACAGAGCCGATCTTGCGGTATCTCACAAAGTTTAACGAGTTTATCCAGAACATGTACGCAAACAGAGAGATGTATAAGAAAAAATTTCTGTCTGTAAAAAATGCTTTGCAGAAGGAAGAGTAGAAAAATTTATACAATATGACAATATATATTGAAAAAACAGGGATTTTATTATAACATATATATATAAAATCCGAGTCCTGTAAAGAGGAAACAGGACCATGCCGAGATGATCTTTCGGCGAGGGTATTGACCGCTTGAATCAATGCCTCCCGTGTTTGGAAAGGATTTTCATGTAACAGCAGTTATGTCCTTTTATTTTCAGGACAGTTGGCTATTTGTGAAATGCAAGGGAGGGTAAGTTATGGGTACGTCTTATAACGGAAAAATGGCCAGGATTAATCTGTCCACAGGCGAGATTCGGGTGGAGCCTCTGGACATGGAGCAGGCAGTAAAATTTATTGGCGGCAGAGGACTTGGAACCAAAATTTTATATGATGAAGGAGTGGCAAAAGCAGATCCTTTGTCTCCGGAAAACAAGCTGATCTATATTACAGGTCCGATGACAGGCACTGCTTCCCCTACTGCGGGACGGTATATGGTAGTGACCAGATCACCTCTTACCGGAATGATCGCATGTTCCAATTCCGGGGGAAAATGGGGAGGAAAGCTGAAGTATGCAGGATGGGACGGATTGATCGTAGAAGGAAAAGCAGAGCAACCGGTTTATATCCATGTTGAGGATGATAAGATCCAGATCCTGGATGGGACTCCCTATGCGGGAATGATGAGCGAGGCGGTGGATGACGCCTTAAAGGCAGTCCATCCCGGATGTTCCGTATTGAATATCGGTCCTGCGGGAGAGCATCTTTCTCTTCTGGCTGCTATTATGAATGACAAAGACAGAGCAGCGGGAAGAAGCGGGGTAGGCGCGGTCATGGGTTCTAAAAATCTGAAAGCTATCACAGTAACAGCCAGCAGAAAGGTAATACCTCCTTATGATGAAGCTGCTTTAAAAGAGGCTTCCCGGGAGTGCGGTCATATGCTCCGGGAAAACGGAGTGACCGGCGGCGGACTTCCCACCTATGGAACGGCAGTTCTGGTAAACATCATTAATAATACCGGTTCTTTCCCTACAAGGAACTGGCAGGGATCTTATTTTGAAGATGCAGATGATATTTCCGGGGAAACTCTGAAAGATACATATCTTGTAAGGAATGCGGCATGTCACCGCTGCCCTATTGCCTGCGGAAGAGTCGTAAAGATCGACGACAAGGTAGTAGGAGGACCGGAATACGAGCCTTTGTGGGCTTATGGTGGAAACTGCGGATTAAAAGATCTGGATGCTATTGACCGGGCCAATATGTGGTGTAATGAATATGGCCTGGACGCTATCTCTACTCCCTGTACCATCGCCGCGGCTATGGAGCTTTATCAGATGGGCGTCATCACAGAAGAGGAATGCGAGGGTGTTCCTCTGGTGTGGGGAAGCTCGGAAGCTATTATTGAATGGACGAAGCGTATGGGAGAGGGAAGCAGTCCTCTGGCAAGGCTTATGGCAGACGGATCCTATCGTCTTTGTGAGCACTATGGACATCCGGAGATATCCATGAGTGTGAAAAAGCAGGAAATGCCTGCCTATGACGCCCGCGGGATTCAGGGAATCGGTATTACCTATGCTACCAGCAATCGGGGCGGCTGTCATGTCCGGGGGTATCTGATCTCGCCGGAGGTGCTGGGTCTGCCTGAACAGCTGGACCGGACCACGATAGAAGGAAAGGCGAAATGGTGTATGACTTTCCAGGATCTGACCGCGGTGATCGATTCCATGGGGCTGTGCCTGTTCTCATCTTTCGCTCTTGGAGCGCCTCAGTATGCAAAACTTCTTAATGCAGCTACAGGAACGGAGTATACCCCTCAACAGCTGTTAGAAGTAGGAGAAAGGATCTATAATCTGGAAAGACTGTTTAATAAGGCAGCGGGAATGAAGCCGGAAGATGACCGTCTGCCCAAGAGGCTGATGGAAGAACCCATTAAAGAAGGACCTTCCAAAGGTATGGTCAGCCAGATCAAGCTGACCTTGCCTCAGTATTACCAGGCAAGAGGCTGGATAGATGCATTTCCTACAAAAGAGACCCTGGACAGACTGGGACTTGAAGAACAGTAAATCCAGAATTTGACAATGGGAAACGGAGCCGCTTAAATCGTGGCTCCGTTTTTTAGCATAAAGGGACAGGAGAAAGTTATGATAGAGGTACGTTTATTTGCGACTTTTCGTGAAGGAAGGGAAAAGATCAGCTATGTAGAATCTGAGAAAGCGAAAAATGGAGAGGATATATGCAGATTATATCAGATCCCCTGTGAGGAAGTGGCGATCTTCCTTATTAACGGCAGGCATTCGGACCTTCAGAAACCAATAAAGGACGGGGATATCCTTGCTCTTTTTCCTCCTGTAGGAGGTGGCTGAACATGTATGAAAGGCAGATGATCCTTCCGGAAATCGGAGAAGAAGGACAAAGGCGCATCAGAGAAAGCCGGGTCACCGTGATAGGGGCAGGAGGGCTGGGGTCTCCCGCGGCATTGTATCTCTGGTATGCCGGCGTGGGAAAACTGAGGATCATAGATGGAGACAGGGTTTCTCTGTCTAATCTGAACCGCCAGATCCTATATGGAAAGGAGGATCTGGGGAAAGCAAAAAGCCAGAGTTCTGTCAGACATCTTTCAGATCTGAGAAAAGGTGAAGGACAGGAAGCAGAAGGAATAGAATGTTTTTTTAAGGAAGAAAACGGAAGGGAACTACTGGCAGATTCTCAGGTAGTCGTTGACTGTGTGGACAATCAGAAAACCAGACTGGCGGCAAATAAGATCTGTATTTCCATGGGAATCCCTCTGGTAGAAGGAGGCGTACATGGATTTTACGGCTATGTGATGACGGTCGGAAAGGACAGCGCCTGCCTTGGCTGTCTGGGCTATAGGCGAGAAGAGGGCAGAGATGATGTTCCGGCTTTGGGACCGGCGGCAGGAGTGATCGGGAGCCTTCAGGCTATGGAAGCTCTGAAACTGATCACAGGGGCAGGAAAACCTTTATATAACAGGATCCTTTCCTATGATGGTCTGGAAGGAGAGTTCGATATAGTGCCGGTATTTCCTGATCCGGAGTGCCCTTTTCATCAAAGAAAGACTGACAGAATAAAAAAGAGAAACGGGGAAGCCTTATGATCGACAGATTTGGAAGAAAAATTGACTATGTACGGATTTCGGTAACAGACAGATGTAATCTTCGCTGCTGTTACTGTATGCCTGAGGAGGGAGTTCCTATGGTGGACCATGAAGATATCCTCAGGTACGGGGAGATTGTAAAGCTTGCGGAGATTTTTGCTTCTCTGGGTATTGAGAAGATCAAACTCACCGGAGGAGAACCTTTAGTAAGGAAAGATCTATGGCAGCTGACAAAAAAGCTCAAAGAGATCCCCGGTATACGTCAGGTGACATTGACAACAAATGGGATCCTTCTAAAGGAACAGATGAGGGAACTTGCGCAGGCTGGGATAGATGGAGTGAATATCAGTCTGGATACACTGAGAGAGGAAGAGTATTATCAGATTTCCCGGAGAAGAGAACTGAAACGGGCGTGGGAAGGATTTCAGGAAGCTTTAAAATATCCGGAAGTAACGGTAAAGATCAACTGCGTCCCTATGGGGCAGGATACAGAAAGTCTTCTGGAAATCGGAGCCTTGGCAAAAGATTATCCTGTTCATGTAAGATTTATTGAGATGATGCCTATCGGGCTGGGAAAAGAATGGAAAGGTAAAACAGAAAAAGAGATAAAAGAACTGCTGGAAAACAGGTTTGGCAGGTGCAGGCCCTTTCAGGGAGTTTTGGGAAATGGACCTGGTCACTATATTTCTTTTGAAGGCTTTCAGGGAAAGATCGGGTTCATCAGTGCGGTGAGTCATAAATTCTGCAGTTCCTGCAACCGGATACGGCTGACCTCCCAGGGCTATTTAAAGTCCTGCCTCCAGTATGATATAGGGGAGGATCTCAGAGAGCCTCTGAGAAGAGGTGAACCGGAGGAAAAAATAAAAGCCCTTATTGTAAAGGCGATAGAAAAAAAGCCGGAAGGCCATATGTTCGGTCTGGCAAACAAAGAAAATCAGGAACAGAAGATCATGTCCCAGATTGGAGGATAAATATGGGAACAGTGAAAGCGGTATGTATCAGTGAAAAGAAAGGAACTCCTAAAAAGAATATAGGAGAGGCTTTATTTATAGAGGATTACGGCGTGGAGAAAGACGCTCATGCAGGAAAATGGCATCGCCAGGTAAGTCTGCTTTCTTATGAATCCATCGAGGATTTTAAGAAGAGAGGGGCTGTGGTGGAGGACGGCGCCTTTGGGGAAAACCTTATAGTTTCAGGTTTTGACTTTAAAAATCTCCCGGTGGGGACCAGATTTATATGCGGGGATGTAGTGCTGGAAATGACCCAGATCGGCAAACAGTGCCACCAGGGATGTGCGATCCAGAAAATAACAGGAGACTGTATTATGCCCCGGGAGGGAGTTTTTGCCAGAGTCCTGAAAGGAGGAAGGATTTCTGTGGGGGATGAAATGAGGATCCTGGAGGATGACCGATAAGGAGAAGGCTTCTAGAGCAGTGATAAACTGCAGAAGATAAATTAAAAAAAGGGAGGTTTTTACATGAGAAAAAAAACTGTAGGGATGCTTTTGGGAATGGTGATGGTCTTCAGTCTGACAGCGGGATGCGGCGGACAGTCACAGGAAAATCACAATGACACAGCCGGGGAAACCGGCAAAGAAGAGCAGACGGCGCAGGAAACGGAAGAAAGCAAGGACCAGGAAGCGTCTGTACAGAAGGACAAGGGGCAGTTGATGATGGCAACGACTACCAGTACAGCAGATACCGGACTGCTGGACTATCTGGCGCCGATCTTCCAGGAAGATACCGGCTATGAACTTCTCTGGGATGCAGTAGGAACAGGAGAAGCTTTGAAAATGGGAGAAAACGGGGATGTGGACATTGTACTGGTCCATGCAAAAGCCAGCGAGGAAGAATTTGTCAATAACGGATATGGAGTAGAGAGATTCCCGGTTATGTACAATGATTTTATTGTTGTAGGGCCTGCAGAACCCATAGCCGCGACTGAAGATATCCGGACGGTTTTTCAACAGATTATAGATGAACAGCTTTCCTTCGTTTCCAGAGGAGACGACTCAGGAACGGATAAAAAGGAAAAGACGATCTGGGCGGATCTGGGACTGGATCCGGCACAGGATCCGAATTATCTGGAATCCGGACAGGGCATGGGCGCTACGCTTACTATGGCGGGAGAGATGCAGGCCTACTGTCTTACAGATAGAGGCACGTATCTGAAAATGAAAAAAGATGCGGATGTTCCCCTGGATCTGGAGATCGTCTGCCAGGGAGATGAAAATCTTCTGAATCAATATGGGGTTATCGCAGTGAATCCGGAAAAGTATCCGGAAGTAAATAACGAAGGAGCCAACGCTTTTATTGAATGGATCTGTTCTGATGAAATACAGAAACTGATCGGAGAGTATGGAGTAGAAGAATATGGAGAGGCTTTGTTTGTTCCAAATGCGGGAACGGATGCATAAGACCTGGAGAGATATATGCTGAAGACATTATTTGACGAGATTTTTTCTGATGTGGGAGTTTACAGCGCGATCCTGGTCACTTTCCGTATGGCTGTGACTTCTACATTTCTTTCAGCAGTACTTGGAACATTTCTGGGCCTGGTCATGGAGAGATATTCTTTTCCGGGAAAAAGGCTGGCAGTCCGTATTAACAGGACTCTTATGGGAGTCCCGCCTGTAGTGGTGGGACTCCTGGTTTATATGCTGACTATGAGAAGAGGACCTTTGGGAAAACTGGAATTGCTTTTTACCGTAGAAGGGATGATCCTGGCTCAGACCATCATTATTACGCCTATTATCTGTGGAATGGTATATACCTATGCCGCCAAGACCGCCCCGGGGATCCGGGTATTTGCAAAGACTATGGGAGCGGGAAAACTACAGACGGATCTGCTGCTGCTTAAAGAAATGAAACATGAGATCTATTTTGCTGTTGTCACAGGTTTTGGACGATCGATCAGTGAAGTAGGCGCTGTCATGCTGGTAGGAGGGAATATCAAAGGCCACACCCGGACTATGACTACAGCAATTTCATTGTTGAAAAGCCAGGGGATTTTTACGGAAGGACTTACCCTGGGGATCCTGCTGCTGATCATGGCCTTTATTCTTCAATGTATGGCTGATTTTTTCCGGAAGGAGTCGCAGGAAGATGAAAATTATTAATGTGGAGAAAAAGATCGGCGGTTTTGTTCTGGAAACCGGCTGCGTCCAAATAGAGACCGGCTGTATCCATGGATTTATCGGCAGTAATGGCAGCGGGAAAACTACGCTGGCGAAACTGATCATGGGAATCCTGGAGCCGGACAGAGGCAGGATCGATTATGGAGATCTTACCATGAGGGATATCACCATGACCAGCCAGAGGCCCTATCTCCTTCATGACACAGTGTATGAAAATATTGTATATCCTCTGAAGATCCGCAGGATCAAACCGGATAAAAGAGCTGTGCTTGAGATGCTTGAGGCATGCGGTATGGGCGGAAAGGAGAAACAGAGCGCCAGAAGCCTTTCAAGCGGTGAACGGCAGAAAGTGTCTATGCTCCGCGCCATGTGTTTTCACCCCCGTCTGGTGATCATAGATGAAACCTTATCTAATCTGGATCCGGACAGCGTGGATTTTTTTGAAAAGCAGATCCGGAAGATGAACCAGGAAGAAGAAAACACCTGGATCCTGATCAGTCACCGCCTCAGTCACATAGGAAAAATGTGCGGGAGGATCCATGCTCTGGATAAGGGAAAAATTGTTCAAAGCGGCAGAGCGGAAGAGGTATTGTTTCATTCTCCGGTTCCGGAGGTACAGAGATTTCTAAAGGGAGAGATGCTTTCTTTTCCCGGAACGGATATAAATGAAAGATGATTTAAGGGGGAACAGATTATGAAACTTCTGAAGGTAGATACTCTGGAGCAGGCAAGAGAAAAACTGCTTGCCCAGATTACCTGGGATATGGGGAAAACAGAAAAGATCCCTGTAGAAAAAAGCGGGGGAAGGATCCTGGCCTGTGATGTTCTGGCGGAAAGTCCTCTTCCCTATTTTCCAAGAGCCACAGTAGACGGTTATGGAGTGAGGGCGGCAGATACACAGGGAGCGGGAGAGAGTATACCGGTATTTTTGGAGGTGAAAGAAGAAGTAGAGATCGGTACAGTCCCTTCCGGCGAAATTACCGGAGGAACCTGCGCTTATGTACCTACAGGGGGAATGATCCCCAGGGGAGCAGACGCCATGGTAATGGTTGAATATACAGAGCCTTTTGACACTTCTCACATAGCGGTCTACTCTTCGGTTCCTTCCGGTGCGGGGATCCTTCAGATCGGAGAAGATGTGGAAAAAGACCAGATCATTCTCACCAGGGGAACCAGGCTGGGGGCTGCGCAGATCGGAGCCCTGGCGGGAAACGGTATAAGAGAGGCAGAGGTCTATAAGCCTCTGAAAGTTACGATCCTATCTACGGGAGACGAGCTTACAGAGCCGGGCTGCCCTTTAAAACCAGGCTGTATTTACGACATCAATACCCCTGCTCTTGCCCGGATGGGAGAAGAAATGGGCTTTGAGATCGTACATACCCAGGTACTGCCGGATCGGGAAGCAGTGATAGAACAGGCCCTGAGGCAGGGACTAAGGTCCAGTGATCTGATCGTGATCTCAGGAGGAAGCTCTCAGGGAAAAAAGGACATGACCAGCAGGATCCTGGACAGGATTTCCAATCCCGGGGTTTTTACCCACGGGCTTGCTTTAAAACCGGGAAAACCAACGATCCTTGGGGTGGACAAAGAGTCTGAATCGGTTCTGATGGGGCTTCCGGGGCATCCTGGCGCGGCCCTGGTGGTATTTCGCCTTCTGGCAGGCTGGCTGGAAAGACAGAGGACAGGCTGTCCCGAAAAGCCCAGGGTGCCGGCGGTGATGGAGAGTAACGTGCCGGCGGCTCCGGGTAAGGATACTATTTTAATGGTACGTCTTCTTCCGGGAGAAGGCGGCGTATATACAGCCCGGCCTGTGCTGGGAAAATCAGGACTTATGCGTACGCTTACTGGTTCGGACGGCTTTGTGAGGATTCCTTTGGGAAAAGAAGGGCTGAAAACAGGAGAAACCGTTACGGCAGAACTGCTTTAGGAGAGAAAAATGGGAAAGAGAAATTTGTATTTAAAAACCATATCTTTGGAGGAAGCTCTGGAGAAATATGAAAAGGCGCTGGAAAAGGTCCTGACAAAGAAATGGGAGACCATTCCGGTAACAGAAAGCCTGGGGAGGGTAACAAAGGAGGCAGTTTATGCAAAATACTGCTCGCCCTTATATAATTCCGCCGCTATGGACGGCATTGGGGTAATTACAGAGAAAACAAAAGGAGCTACAGAGAGCAGCCCTGTAGAATTGGTGCAGGGGGAAGATTTTGTGCCGGTAGATACAGGAGATCCTGTTCATCTGCCTTATGACGGTGTGATCATGGCAGAAGATCTTCTGGAAACAGACAAAGAGGACCGGGTCCGGATCACGGAAGCGGCGGCTCCATGGCAGCATATCCGGCCGGTAGGGGAAGATATTGTGGCAGGGGAGATGATCCTGCCGGGACACCACAAAATCAGGGCGATTGACATCGGAGTCCTTCTTTCTGCCGGTATCACGGAGATTTCTGTTGCCTGCCGTCCTTCGGTTGCGATTTTTCCTACAGGGACTGAGATGATCGAGCCGGGGGAAACTCCTGTGGAGGGAAGTATTATTGAATCCAATTCCAGGATGTTTGAAAACATGGCAAAGGAACAGGGGGCGGAAGCGGTACGCTTTCCTATACTTCCTGACGACTATGATACCATACGGGATGCGGTGGCCCGGGCCGCGGAAGAATATGATATGGTAGTGATCAATGCCGGCTCCAGCGCGGGGCGGGAAGATTATACGGTCCATGTCTTAAGAGAACTGGGCGAAGTGATTGTCCATGGAGTGGCCGTTAAGCCTGGAAAACCGGTGATCCTGGCAGTGGTCAATAACAGGCCGGTAATAGGACTTCCCGGCTATCCTGTAAGCGCGTATATCGCCTTTGAAAATTTTGTCAGTCCTGTACTGGCAAAGATGGGAGACTTTCCCCAGGAGAAAAAGCCGGTAATACAGGGAGTGGTCACGAAACGGCTGGTTTCCAGTCTGAAGCACAGGGAATATGTCAGGGTAAAGGTAGGAAAAGTGGGAGATAAGCTGGTGGCCGCCCCTCTTGCCAGAGGCGCAGGAGCGGCAATGTCTCTGGTACGGGCAGACGGATTCTGTATCATACCCCAGAACAGCGAGGGGCTGGAAGCGGGAGAAGAAGCGGAAATCGAGCTTTACCGGGATCTTAGCCAGATTGAAAATACGCTGGTGATCATTGGCAGTCATGATCTGATCCTGGATATTATGGCAGATCTGATGCCGCAGATACATCCGGGAATGTTCATATCCAGCACCCATGTAGGCAGCATGGGAGGCCTGATGGCTCTGAAAAGACAGGAAGCCCATATTGCCCCGGTTCATCTTCTGGATGAGACTACAGGAGTTTATAATGAGTCTTATCTGAAGAAAATGTTCAGGGAGCCTATGGTCCTGATCAAAGGTGTGGGAAGGATCCAGGGATTGATGGTAAAACCGGGGAATCCTTTGGGCATAACAGGAATTTCAGATCTGAGAAAAGGACGGTATGTAAACCGTCAGAGAGGCGCAGGCACCCGGATCCTCCTGGATTATCTTCTGGGGAAAGAGGGAATTTCACCGGATGAAATATCAGGATATGGCTGTGAGGCCGCTACACATATGGCAGTTGCCGCACAGGTAGCCGGAGAAGGGGCGGATGCGGGTATGGGAGTCTATTCGGCAGCGAAGGCCATGGGCCTGGACTTTATTCCTGTGGGAAAGGAATCTTATGATTTTGCCCTCTATAAAAAAGATCTGGACACTCCTCTTGTCCAGGCATTTCTGGATATCCTCAGATCCGAAGCATTTCATAAAAAAATAGAAGAATTAGGAGGATATTCCTGGGAAGAAGCCGGGGAGATCAGAGAAATCCTGTAAGATCATACGAAAGGAAGGACGGAAAATGAGCGGTGATAAGGCACTAGGAAAGGTTCTTGCTATTCTTTTATACAGGGAAAAGGGAATGCCGGGAAAATCAGTAAAATCTGTATTGGCGGAAGAAACCTGGGGCTTGGAAGGAGACTGGCATAAGGAGAACAAAGAGCGGCAGATCACAATTCTTCCACGGGAAGCCAGACAAGGGAATCAGGAGGGGTTCTGCCTGAAAAAATTTAAAGAAAATATCCAGACTACAGGTATAGATTTTTCTCAGATCTGCCCGGGAGATCAGATCCGTATAGGGGAGACTGTCATCCAGGTCACCGGTACTCTGAAAAAATGCTATCCGGAAATCTGTTCCCTTGCCGCCCGTAAAGAACATTGTTCCCTGAAAGAACAATGCGTTTTCGGGATGATCCTCAGATCGGGAAGGATCTGTATAGGCGATGAAGTAGAAATACTGGAAGACAGAGGATCCGGCAGGTAAAATGACAGAAAATCCAGAGTTAAAAATTGACAAGACCAGTCTATAGGTATATAATATAGAAAATTCTTCAGGGCAGGGTGCAAGTCCCTACCGGTGGTAAAGCCCACGAGCCGCAAGGCATGATTCGGTGAAACTCCGAAGCCGACAGTATAGTCTGGATGAAAGAAGATTTGGCGTTTGATATTGTATATCTATATCTGTATATACCATGAAAGGTCAGGCTCTGAAATGGATTTCCATTTCAGAGCCTTTTGTATTTCACAATACATCGAGAAGAAGCAAATTCTTTTTAATATGCCTTTTGTCAAGTGTTTAAAAGTCCTGAAAAATTTTATCAGGGCTTTTTCTTTTATGCGATAAGCCCGATACAGAGAAATGAGGTGATAAGAAACATGTGTGCAGCACAGGAAGATGAAAAATTTATGAGAAGAGCCCTGGAACTGGCAAAGAAAGGAGAAGGCTGGGTTTCTCCCAATCCTATGGTGGGAGCTGTCATCGTAAAAGACGGCCGGATCATCGGGGAAGGATGGCATGAAAAGTATGGTCAGCTCCATGCGGAGAGAAATGCTCTGGCTCACTGCATCCAGCCGCCAGAAGACGGGGTCATGTATGTAACTCTGGAACCCTGCTGCCATTATGGGAAACAGCCTCCCTGTACAGAGGCTATCCTGAAGGCCGGTATCCGGAAAGTAGTAGTGGGAGCAGGCGATCCCAATCCCCTGGTGGCAGGCAGGGGGCTGGAAATTCTCAGGCAGCATGGTATAGAGGTACAGGAACATGTGCTGGAAGAAGAATGCCGGGAGATCAACCAGGTATTTTTCCATTATATCCGGACAGGAACTCCCTATGTAGTGATGAAGTATGCCATGACCATGGACGGAAAGATCGCCGCTTATACCGGAGCTTCCAAATGGATCACAGGAGAGGCAGCCAGAGCCCATGTCCAGAGCCTGCGGCATAAGTACAGGGGGATCATGGCAGGAGTTGGAACTGTACTGGCGGACGATCCCCTTCTCACCTGCCGTATGGAAGGGGGAAGAAATCCTGTGCGGATCATCTGTGATACTCATCTTTCCACGCCTCTGGATTCCCGGATCCTGGAGACTGCCAAAGAGGCGGACACGATCCTGGCCATAGGAGAGAAGGTGGAAAGAGAAAGACAGATCCCTTATGAGGAAAAGGGCTGCACCCTGCTGGAGATTCCGGAGAAAGAGGGGAAGATCGACCTGTCTGTTCTCATGAAAGAGCTGGGAAAAAGGCAGATCGACAGCCTTCTCCTGGAAGGCGGCGGAAAGCTGAACTGGTCTGCTGTTCAGGCTGGGATCGTTCAGAAGGTCATGGCCTATATTGCCCCAAAGATCATAGGCGGGAGAGGTGCAAAAGGGCCTGTAGGGGGGCAGGGATATCCGGATCCCCAGGAATGCCTGTTCCTGAAGCCTGGAAAAATAAGCCGCCTGGGGGATGACTATCTGATCGAAAGCGAGGTGGATGAGGATGTTCACAGGAATTGTTGAAGAAATGGGAATTATCCGGGGAATCCGAAAAAACCGGGAATCCGCGGTGGTGTCTGTGAAGGCGGAAAAAGTCCTGGAAGATCTGAAGATCGGGGACAGCGTGGCGGTGAACGGGGTCTGTCTTACTGTGGTAGAATTTTTCCCCGGCGGATTTGGAGCGGATGTGATGCATGAGACTCTGGACCGGTCCACTTTGGGCAGTCTGAAACCTGGAAGCCGGGTAAACCTGGAGCGGGCTATGGCTGCCGGCGGACGCTTTGGCGGACATATTGTAGCGGGACATGTGGACGGACGAGGCGCTGTCCGAAAGATCAAGAGAGATGACAATGCCCTCTGGTATACCATTGCAGCGGATAGGGAAATCCTCCGTTATGTAGTGGAGAAAGGCTCCATTGCCATAGACGGGATCAGCCTGACGGTGGCAAAAGTTTCTGAAGATAGTTTTCAGGTTTCTGTGATCCCTCACACCGCCCGGGAAACAGTCCTGCAGGAACGAAAGCCGGGAGATCAGGTGAATCTGGAAACCGATGTGATCGGAAAATATGTGGAAAGGTTCCTGACATTTCCGGCTCAGACAGATAAGAAAGAAAATACAGCCGGAGCAGGAATTACCATGGAAATGCTGAGAAAATATGGATTTTAAGGAGAGTGAGAATAATGCCGAAATTTCAGAGGATAGAAGAAGGGCTGGAGGCCCTGAAAAAAGGCGGTCTGATACTGGTCACAGATGATCCGGACAGGGAGAATGAAGGAGATCTGATCTGTGCCGCCCAGTTTGCCACTACAGAGAATGTAAACTTTATGGCTACTTATGGGAAAGGACTGATCTGTATGCCGATGACGGAGGAATATGTGAAAAAGCTTCAGATCCCTCAGATGGTGTCTCAGAATACAGATAACCATGAGACGGCGTTTACCGTATCCATTGATCATGTAAGCACCACCACAGGGATTTCCGCGGCAGAGCGGTCTGTAACTGCCATGAAGTGTGTGGAAGAAGATGCAAAGCCGGAAGATTTCCGCCGCCCCGGCCATATGTTTCCACTGCTGGCTAAGAAAAACGGCGTCCTGGAGAGAAACGGCCACACGGAAGCTACCGTAGACCTTCTCCGGCTGGCGGGACTTAAGACCTGTGGTCTGTGCTGTGAGATCATGAGAGAAGACGGGACCATGATGCGGACTTCAGAGCTGGCTCATATGGCCAGGAAGTGGAAAATCCCGTTTCTTACCATAAAGGATCTTCAGAATTACCGGAAACGCCACGAAAAACTGGTGGAGCAGGTGACTAAGACAGATATGCCTACCAGATACGGACATTTTACCGCTTACGGCTATGTAAATAAGTTGAATGGGGAACATCATGTGGCCCTTGTGAAAGGTGAAGTGGGAGAGGGAGAAAACCTTCTGTGCAGGGTTCACTCTGAGTGTCTTACAGGGGATACCTTTGGCTCTCTCCGCTGCGACTGCGGCCAGCAGCTTCACGCGGCTATGAGGCAGATCGAAGAAGAAGGAAGAGGCATCCTCCTTTACATGCGCCAGGAAGGCAGGGGCATCGGACTGATCAACAAGCTTCGTGCCTATGAACTGCAGGAACAGGGAATGGATACCCTGGAAGCCAATCTCGCTCTGGGATTTAAAGGGGATGAAAGGGAGTATTATATCGGAGCCCAGATCCTCAGGGATCTTGGGGCGAAAACTCTCCGGCTTCTCACGAATAATCCGGATAAGGTATACCAGCTTCAGGATTTCGGTATGGAGATCCTGGAAAGAGTGCCTATCCAGGCTCCGGCAAATCCTCATGATATCCGGTATCTGAGGACTAAGCAGAACAGAATGGGACATCTGCTGAAATATTAAAGCAATACAGGAAAGAGATTTTGCTTAGTTATTTACCAAACGCTGTACGAATATAATTGAAGTTTTAAGGAGGATTACAGTATGAAAACATTTGAAGGAAAATTAGTATCTGAGGATATTAAAGTAGGGATCATTGTAGCCAGATTTAATGAATTTATCACTTCCAAGTTATTAAGCGGGGCTTTGGATACTCTTACCCGCCATGAGGTAAAAGAGGAAAATATCCAGGTGGCCTGGGTGCCGGGAGCTTTTGAGATCCCTCTTATTGCCTCGAAAATGGCAGAAAGCGGCAAATATGACGCGGTGATCTGCCTGGGTGCCGTGATCAGAGGAAGCACCAGCCACTATGATTATGTGTGCAGCGAAGTTTCCAAAGGGATCGCTTCTGTATCCTTAAAAAGCGGCATTCCTGTGATGTTCGGGGTACTTACCACTGAAAACATTGAGCAGGCTATTGAGAGGGCCGGTTCTAAGGCAGGAAATAAAGGTTCTGAGTGCGCCCAGGGAGCTATCGAGATGGTAAACCTGATCCGGGAGATCCAGAAAGGTTAAAAGATTCTCGATTTTGATTTGCGACAGCTCCCTCTTTTTCTGTAAAAAACACAAGATCTTGGTTTTTACTGTTGCAAACACCTAAATATTGTGCTAATATCAGATTTGCATACAAAATATTGTGGAGGTGTAACATGACAGAAAAGGAATGGCTGGGGGAGGAGAACCAGCTTGGAATGGATATCTGGACAAGAAAATATCAGAATCAGGGGGAAAGCTTTGAAGAATGGCTTACTAGAGTTACCGGGGGAAATGAAGAAATGGCCGGGTATATCCGGGAGAAAAAATTTCTTTACGGCGGAAGGATCCTGTCTAACAGAGGTCTTTATAAGGAAGGCAGAAAAGTGACTTACTCCAACTGCTACGTGATCACGCCCCCGGAGGACAATATAGAAAGCATCTTCGACTGCGCGAAAAAACTGGCCAGGACTTACAGCTATGGAGGGGGCTGCGGTATTGATATTTCCGGACTTGCTCCCAAAGGGGCCAGGATCAACAACGCAGCCAAAGAGACTACCGGCTCCGTATCTTTTATGGAACTGTATTCTTTGGTCACAGGTCTGATCGGTCAGAACGGCAGAAGAGGAGCTCTGATGATCTCTCTGGACTGTTCCCACCCGGATGTGCCGGATTTTATAGAGCTGAAGACAGATCTGGAGAAGGTGACAAAGGCAAACATATCTCTGCGTATCCATAAGGATTTTATGGAGGCAGTGAAAAATGATCAGGAATATATGCTCTACTATACCAGAGAGACTACAGGGGAAGTCATTGAGAAAAAGGTAAAGGCCAGAGAGCTGTTTCGGAAGATCACAGATACAAACTGGGACTATGCTGAGCCGGGAGCGCTGTTCTGGGACCGGATCACCGGCTGGAGTCTTCTGAGCAATACAGATACCTTTACATACGCCGGCGTAAATCCCTGTGCAGAGGAACCTCTTCCTGCCGGAGGCAGCTGTCTCCTGGGCAGTATAAATCTTTCTGCTTTTGTCCGGGATCCTTTTTCGGAACATTCCTATTTTGATTTTGACGGACTGAAAGCCTGCGTAAAGGCTGCAGTGAAAGCCTTGAATGAAGTCCTGGATGAGGGCCTGCCCCTCCATCCTCTGGAAGAACAGAGAGAAAGTGTCCGGCAGTGGCGGCAGATCGGTCTGGGCATCATGGGACTGGCAGACGCTTTGATCAAGCTGGGACTTACCTATGGAGAAGAAGAGGCAGTAGCTATGTGTGACAGGATCGGATTTGCCATGGCGGATACGGCTATCGCAGCTTCTGCGCTTCTGGCAAAAGAGGAGGGGGCTTATCCTATGTGCAATATCGGGCAGGTAATGGAGACTCCTTATTTCCAGGCAAATACCACAGAGAAGACCAGAGAACTGGTGAAAAAATACGGGTTGAGAAACTCCCAGCTCCTGACTATAGCGCCAACAGGGACTCTTTCCACCATGCTGGGGATCTCCGGGGGGATCGAGCCTATCTACGCCAATTATTATATGCGCAAGACGGAATCTCTCCACGGCACAGATGTCTATTATAAAGTTTATACCAAGATCGTGGAAAATTATATGAAGCAGCACAATATAGAGGAGGATAAAGATCTGCCGGAATATTTTGTCACCGCCATGACCCTGGATTACCGTCAGAGGATCAACATGCAGGCTGCATGGCAGGAACATATTGACGCCTCCATCAGTTCCACAGTAAACGTGCCAAACAGTTTTACAAAAGAAGAGACAGAGAACCTGTATCTATACGCCTATGAAAAAGGGCTGAAAGGGATCACTATCTTCCGGGACGGCTGCAGGAGAGTAGGGATCCTGAATACCCAGATGAAAGAAGAAAAGAAAGAAGTGACTCCCGGAGAGGGGCTGAAAAGAGGAGAGATCCTTCTGGTCAGCGATGATGTGATCGGAAAGAAGCGGAAGCTGATCACCGGCTGCGGAAGTCTTCACTGTATCGCCCTTTTTGATCCTCATACAGGAGCGCTGTTAGAAACTTATCTCAGCAAAGGTTCTACAGGCGGCTGCAATAACTTTATGGTAGGTCTTTCCAGGATGATCTCCATATCCGCAAGAGGAGGGATCAGCATTGAGACTATTGTGGATCAGCTGAATTCCAGCGGTTCCTGCCCTTCCTATACAGCCAGAAAAGTCACCAGAGGGGATACCAGCAAGGGCTCCTGCTGTCCTATGGCAGTGGGAAACGCTTTAATGGATATGTACCGGGAGATGCAGGAGGAACTGAAAGAGAGAAAAGCGGAGCAGGAGAAGAGAAATTCCTGAGAAAGAGGAGTAAAAAGTTATGGAAAAAAAGATGATTCTGTCCTGCCCTACACTGAAGAAGGAACTTTTGAAAGCAGCGGAGGAGGCAGGATTTCAGGGAGAGATCCGCTTTATCCCTCAAAGTCTCCACAGCAGCCCTATGGAGCTGCAGAAGTATCTTCAGAATATGATCGATCAAATGGAAGATATGGCGGAAATTCTGCTATGTGTCTCCGGCTGCGGAGGAGCGACTGCCGGTCTTAAGGCCGTACATGCTCTGCTGGTCGTACCTAAGACCAGAGACTGTGTGGATATTCTCCTGTCCGGGGAGAATCTGAAAGAGCTTAAAAGACCAAAGGACGGATTTTTCCTCAGCCACGGCTGGATGGAGTATATGAAAAATTCACGCCTGGATCTGAACCGGATTTTGGCAGAGAAAGGTCCGGAAGCTACAGAGGAATATATGAGGACCATGTTCCGGGGCTTTGAAAACTTTTATATCATCGATACAGGTATCTATCCCCTGGAAGAAATAGAGGCGTATATACAGCCCCTGGCGGATATGATCGATGGAAGGATTTCCAAAGTCCGGGGCGACTGGGGGATCCTGAAGAAAATGGCGGCAGGAAAGATCGACGATGACTTTCTGGTGGCAAAAAAAGGTGAAACCGTCAAGGAGATCCTGCAGAGAGAAAGGCATACGAAATCATTTTGACCAGGGTTATACAGCTATGCTATACTATCCGTAAAGTGGTATAATGGCACTATAAAAAGGAGTGATCTTATGAGCAATAAAGAAAAAATCATAACGCTGCTGGAGGATGTACCTGAATACAAATTGGGATATATACTGGCCTATATACAGGGAATTACTGCTGATGATGAAAATGACGATTTATACTGCAGAAAATTAGCAGAAAGTTACTTAAATGATCCTAAAAGCGAGCAGGAGGAGACCTATACTCTTGAAGAATGTAAAAAAGAGTGGGGGCTTGATTAAGTTTGTATAAGATAATCTTAAAAAAGAGGGCAAAAAAATTTATTGACCGATTACCTCAAACAGAGAGAAAACGGTTGGTATCAGCGATTGAACTTCTGCCTAAAGGGGATGATATTAAGCCGCTGAAGGGATATAAAAATCTCTTTAGGTTACGAGTCGGAGATTACAGGGTTATTTATACGATTGATAACGGTGAACTGTTAATTATGGTCATTGATGTGGGCAACAGAGGAGATATTTATAAAAGATATTAGTGATCAATACTTTAAAGAGGTCCTGAAAAAAGAAAGAGCCTCTTGTAATCTGCAGAAAACTGTGATAGAGTACATGTTGACAATATTAATATGATGAAAATCGGCAGAGTGGAAGAGGCTGCGTCAATACACAGCAGCCTGTTCTGAAAAGGGAACGGGGTGAGAATCCCCGACGGTCCGGCCACTGTAAACCGGGAGTCTGTCTTTAAAGGCCATTGCGCAGAAGCGTGAGAAGGCAAAGACAGATGAAGATCGGTAAGTCAGGAGACCTGCTTTGCCAGATAAGATGAGGCTTCCGAGTAAAGTGACCATCTGTAAAGATACAGACTGAAAAGGGGTTATTCCCTTTATGAGATAAATGGATTTTAGACGAAAGAAGCCTGCTGGATAAAAAGCGGGCTTTTTCTTTTGCTTTTTCCGTTTTTCAGATCTGGCACTGGGAAACTTCATTTCATCACAGCTTTGGAATACTGAAAGGAGCGTAAAGGAAATGAAGAACAAAGCAGTAACAAAGAAAGTGCTGGCAGTGATCCTTGCCGCAGGAATGACCGTAAGTATGGGAGCCTGTGCAGGCAGCGACAGCGGAAACAACAGCGGTGACAGCGGACGGATCAGTTCGGAGAGTGTGGTAGAGGATAATCAGGCCGCAGAGGATACTTCCGGTACCCAGGCAGAAGAGACGGAAACAGAAAGCGCCAAAAGGACAGAGTACCCGTTGACCATTACCAGCTATGGACCGGACGGAGAGGAATATACCACCGTCTATGAAGAAGCGCCTCAGAAAGTAGTGGCCGTATATCAGGGATGCGTGGAGACTATGCTGGCCCTGGGCCTGGAAGATCATCTGATAGCCACTGCCGGCCTGGATAATGAAGTCCCGGATGACCAGAAAGCAGCCTTTTCCCAGGTGGATTATCTGGATGAATTTACCCCTTCCAAAGAGACGGTGACTATGCTGGAGCCGGATATGATCTTTTCCTGGGTATCCCTTTTTGACTCTGACACCCTGGGAGCTCCCCAGGAATGGGAGGATAAGGGAACCCATGTGTATATCAATACCAATACGGCGGTAAAAGAAGATTCTCTGGAAAATGAGTACAACGACATTCTGAACATCGGCAAGATCTTTGACGTCCAGGACCGGGCGGAAGCACTGGTCAACAATATGAAAGAAACGATCACCAGTGTGACAGAGAAGACAGCAGACCAGGAAGATAAGCCTACCGTTATGGTGGTGGAGAGCATGAACGATACTTTCACCAATTATGGAGCTTCCAGCGTAGCCGGCGATATGGTAACCCAGCTTGGAGGAACCCTGCTGAATCCGGATGCCTCTTCTGTGGGAAAAGAAGATCTTGTGGCGGCAGATCCGGACGTGATCTTTGTAGTTTATATGCCCTATACCGGCGATGATCCGGAGACTGTAAAGCAGGAAAATCTGGACAAGATCCTGGAAGACGAAGCTCTTGCCAGCCTCAGCGCCGTACAGAATGGCCGGGTTGTGCCTATCATGCTCAGTGAAATGTACGCCAGTGCCACCAGAACCCAGGACGGCATTGAGACTATCGCAAAGGGACTGTACCCGGATCTGGATCTAGGCGAATAAAAGGAGCTGCAGGCGATGAAAGAAAGCAGAAAAAAGACTTCTCTGTATGGGATAGTGCTGTTGATTCTTGGGGCAGGGCTGGTATTCTCCATACTGGCCTCCATTACTTTTGGCAATGCAGATATCTCCATACAGGAAGTATATAAAGTGATCTTTTATGAGATCTTTCATGTAGACAGTTTTTCTGCCTATCAGGATGGGGCCGTCCATGATGTGGTATGGCTGATCCGTTTTCCCCGGGTGCTCCTGGCAGCAGGGATCGGTATGGGATTATCGGTGTGCGGCGTAGTGATGCAGGCTGTGGTGAAGAATCCCCTGGCAGATCCCTATGTGCTGGGTGTGTCCTCGGGAGCTTATCTCGGTGCAGCGGCAGCCATTATCCTTGGGATCGGCGCTATATTTGGCGACAACGCCATGGGGATCATGGCCTTTATCAGTGCAGTGGCCGCATCTTTTGCAGTTTTATTTATATCCGGGATCGGAGGAAGGTCCAGCGCCGGAAAACTGATCCTGGCAGGTATGGCCATCAGCTCTGTATGCTCAGCCTTTGCCAATTTTCTGATCTATATATCACAGAACAGGGACGCCACTACCCAGATCTCCTATTGGAGCATGGGAAGCCTGGCAACAGCAGACTGGGATAATGTGCCGGTGATCCTTCCGATCATGATCCTGGCCACCCTGATCTTCTGGACCCAGTACAGAAAACTGAACTTAATGCTGCTGGGCGATGAAACGGCTATTACTCTGGGCACAGACCTGCACAAGGCAAGAATCGCATATATGCTTCTTTCTTCTTTCATGGTGGGCTTTGCAGTCTGCGCCGCAGGGATGATCGGCTTTGTGGGGCTGATCATCCCCCATGCCATGCGTATGCTTTTTGGAACAGATCATAAAAGGCTGATCCCATTAAGCGCCCTTACCGGGGCAATCTTTCTGATCTGGGCGGATGTGGCCTGCCGGGTGATCCTGAAGAATTCAGAGCTGCCCATCGGTATCCTGGTGTCTCTGATCGGCGCCCCCTGCTTTATCTATCTGATGGTGCGGAAATCCTATGGATTTGGAGGTGAGAGATCGTGAATATTTCAGCCAAAGATATCCACCTGTCCTATGGAGCAAGAGAAATCTTAAAAGGGGTAGACATACATAGCGAAAACGGGGAATTTGTAGGGCTGATCGGTCCTAACGGAAGCGGAAAGTCCACACTTTTGAAATGCATTTACCGGATCTTGAAGCCCAACGCCGGCCAGATATTCCTGGATGAGGAAGAACTGAAGGCTATGAGCATAAAAAAATCCGCCAGAAAAATGGGGGTAGTGGCCCAGCATAATTACTATAACTTTGAGTTTACCGTAAGAGAAGTGGTGATGATGGGCCGGGCTCCTCACAAAAAAGCCCTGGAGAGAGATAACGCCAAAGACTATGAGATCGTAGAAGAAGCACTGAAAACCGTAGGGATGGAGGGATTTGCCCAGAGGAGTTTTTCCACACTTTCAGGAGGCGAACAGCAGAGAGTGATCCTGGCAAGAGCGCTGGCCCAGCAGACGCCCTGTCTCATCCTGGACGAGCCTACCAACCACCTGGACATTACTCACCAGCTTCAGCTAATGCGGATCGTAAAAAATCTGTCGGCAACTGTGATATCCGCTATCCATGACCTGAATATTGCCGCTATGTTCTGTGACCGTATCTATGCGCTGAAAGAAGGCCGGATCATTGCCCAGGGAACGCCCCGGGAAGTACTGACCGAAGATTTTATCCGGCAGGTATACCAGGTGGACGCAGAGATTGCAAAGGACAGCAGCGGGCAGATGCATATCCTTTTTAAGGGGTAAACTCCCTGTCTACACAATACTTCAATACCCTTTCCATCTGAGGAGACACCCATTTATTCCGATGATACAGAAGCTGTTTCCATACATGGATTTCCAGACCGGACACTGGCAGACAGACCAGTGTTCCGGCCTTTACTCTGTCCTTTATGACATATTCCGGAAGAAAGGAGATCCCGGCCCCCTGTTCCACCAGGGAACAGATCAGCTCGGTGCTCCCGATCTCCAGAACCGGCTGAACTTCCAGGGAAAGCTCTGCCAGTTTTTCCTCCAGCAGCCGCCGGTAGCTCATGCCTTTCTCTGTCAGAATAAAGGGCTGGAGGAGCAGTTCTTCTATGGAAAGAGAAGAAGCAGAGGCAATCCTGGTACCGGCTCCGGCTACAAAAAAGGTGCGGACCTTCTCTTCCCGGAGGATCCGGTACTCTGCATTGTAGATGTGATTGTCCAGCGTCAGGATAGCGTCTGCTTCATTGTGGTTCATCAGACGGAACATTTCTTCTGTTCCTGCGGCAATGATCTTCAGGGAAATATTGGGATAAAGTTCCCGGAAACGGAGAAAATCCCTGGACAGAAGAGAGGTGCACAGGGAGTCTGCCATGGCCAGACGGATATATCCGAAGGAAACTTCTTCTTTCATGCTGTCTTTCAGTTCCCGGGTCATCCGATTGATCTGATGAGCGTATTCCAAGACCTCCCGGCCTTTTTCTGTGAGATGGACAGTATGATTGATCCGTTCAAAGAGCTGACAGCTCAGTTCGGTTTCCAGTTGTTTGATCTGAAAGGAGACAGTAGACTGGGAAAATCCCAGACGGTCTGCGGCTTTTGTGAAGCTACGCAGTTCCGCCACATAGATAAAGGTAGTTAAATTCTTGATATCCATACTTTTTCTCCCCTGCATTTCTATATTAAAAAAATTTGAATATCGATTTTTTCGATCTATAGTATTATAACTATTAATTTTACAGATTTACATTCTTACTATATACTAAAACTACTGACTCCACAAGGAAATATTACAGATCGTGAGGACATGGATCAATGATGGATTTTTTTCAGGAAGCAGTCAGCGGCTTCATGAGGATTTTTTATGCTGTATTTGATATTTTATGGGGAGATTTTATCACCATACCCCTGCCGGGAGGCAGTTCTCTGGGGATTTCCCTTTTGGTGCTGATCTTGATCCCTTCAGGGATTTACTTTACTATCCGGACCAGATTCCTCCCCTTCCGGATGTTTCCGGATATGATCCGGGTAGTTACGGAGAAGAAAAGCGAGGGACCCAAAGGAGCAATTTCCGGCGTCCAGGCGCTGATCGTATCCACTGCGACCAGAGTTGGGATGGGAAATCTGGTAGGGGTGGTGGCCGCCATTTCTGCAGGAGGAGCGGGAGCTGTGTTCTGGATGTGGCTCATCGCCCTGCTGGGTTCTTCCACCGCTTTTGCAGAGGCTACCCTGGCCCAGCTTTACAAGGAAAAAGACCCCCTTTACGGAGGATATCGGGGCGGCCCTGCCTATTATATCCACCACTTTTTCAGAAAGAACAAAAAAGGGAAGAAAAAGTCTTTATTGGCTTGTCTATTCGCATTGTCCGGCCTGGTCTGCTGGTGCGGGATCAGCCAGGTGATCGGAAACTCTGTGTCCTCTGCCTTTGAGAATGCTTTTCAGATACCGCCGCTTTTTACGACAATCTTCCTGGTGACTCTGGCGGCGGTGATCGTCCTGAGGAAACACGCCACCATCCGGGTACTGGATATTATGGTGCCGGTCATGGCGGTATGTTACCTTTTGGTCACTTTCTTTATTATTGTGACAAATCTGGAGGCCCTTCCGGCAGTTTTTCAAAGGATCTTTGCAGAGGCCTTTGGCTTTCGCCAGGCAGCGGCAGGAGGGATTGGTGCTGTGATCATGAACGGAGCAAAGAGAGGACTTTTCTCTAATGAAGCAGGCTCCGGCTCGGCCCCTTGTGCAGCCGCCGCAGCAGATATCAGCCATCCTGCCAAAGAGGGACTCCTTCAGGCTCTGGGGGTATTTATCGATACATTGGTCATCTGCAGCTGTACGGCTATGATCATGCTGCTGACTCCGGAAAGCATGACCGCCGGACTGGAAGGCATGGATCTGCTTCAGACTGCTATGAACTACCATCTGGGAAGCCTGGGAGGTGTGTTTATTGCGGTGATTCTCTGGCTTTTCAGTTTTTCCACTTTTATAGGTATTCTTTTTTACGCAAGACCTAATATTGCCTACCTTTTCGGAGATAACTGGATTTCACAGACGATGTATAAAATTCTGGCCCTTGTCATGCTGTTTGCGGGAGGATTGGCGGCCTATACGTTTGTCTGGGATCTGGGAGACTTCGGAGTGGGTCTGATGACAATTTTTAATATGACGGCGCTGATTCCTATGGCGCCACAGGCAGTACAGGCCCTGACCGATTATGAAAAGAGAAAATAGTAAGAGAAGAGAAAAAGATTGACCATTGTATTTTCCTTTTAATTGTAGTAGCATTCTATTGTGCTTTCTTTTGGACCAGATCAAGGGGGAAGGGATCTGAAGCAGGCAGCCCTGCTTTGTTTTCCAAAAGAGTTTGATTTGATAAAGAAAGGACGTATAGCAAATGCTGCAGATTCAACATGTTTGCAAGGAATACCGGACCGGAAAGCTGGTGCAGAAAGCCTTAGACGATGTGAGCCTGAACCTGAGAGATAATGAGTTTGTGGCAATCCTGGGTCCCAGCGGTTCGGGAAAGACCACGCTTTTGAATATTATCGGAGGCCTGGATCGGTATGACAGCGGGGATCTGATCATTAACGGTATTTCTACTAAAAAGTATAAAGACAGGGACTGGGATTCTTACAGGAACCATACTATCGGTTTTGTTTTTCAGAGCTATAATCTGATCCCTCATCAGACAGTTCTGGCTAATGTAGAACTGGCTCTGACTATTTCCGGCATAGGAAAGACGGAAAGACGCCAGAGAGCCATTAAGGCCCTGGAAGAGGTGGGCCTTGGTGAACAGTTCCACAAAAAGCCCAACCAGATGTCCGGAGGGCAGATGCAGAGGGTGGCCATTGCCAGAGCCCTGGTCAATGATCCGGATATCCTGCTGGCGGACGAGCCCACCGGAGCTCTGGACAGCGATACCAGCGTTCAGGTTATGGATCTTTTAAGAGAGGTGGCAAGGGACCGGCTGGTAGTCATGGTTACCCACAATCCGGAGCTGGCCCAGGAATATGCCACCAGGATCGTAAATTTAAGAGACGGAAAGATCCGGTCAGATACAGATCCTTTTGTCATTGATCAGGAGCAGGAGGAGCCGCCTCAGCACAAAAATATGGGAAAGTCTTCCATGTCTTTCCTGACAGCCCTGTCTTTGAGCTTTAATAACCTGCGGACCAAGAAAGCCAGGACGCTGCTGACTTCTTTCGCAGGATCTATCGGGATCATTGGTATTTCCCTGATCCTGGCGCTGTCAACGGGAGTAAACGATTATATCCAGAATGTGGAAGAAGAAACTTTATCGGAATATCCCCTTCAGATCCAGAGTACGGGAGTGGATTTTTCTTCTATGCTTTCCGGGGATACTGCCGGAGGAGAGGAGGAGAAAGAGTCCGGAGATATCAATGTCATCGATATGGTCACAGATATGTTTTCTACCATGGACTCCAATGACCTGGAGTCTCTGAAAAAATATCTGGACAACGGTGACAGCGATATTGAGAAATATACCAACGCCATTGAATACTCCTATGACGTAGTACCTCAGATCTATCTCCAGGAAGATGATGATGTCCGCCGGGTAAATCCGGACAGCTCTTTTGAAGTTCTGGGGTTTGGTTCTTCCAGCAGTTCCAGCAGCATGATGTCTTCTATGATGAGTACAGATGTGTTTTATGAGATGCCGGAAAATACCAACTTGTATATAGATCAGTATGATGTAAAGGCGGGACGCTGGCCCGAGAACTATAATGAATGTGTGCTGGTGCTTACTTCCGGGGGGAGTATCAGCGACTTTATGCTGTATACCATGGGACTGCGGGATTCTGTGGAGCTGGACGACATGATCCGCCAGTTTATCAATGAAGAAGATGTAGAAGTCCCGGAGAATATGGGAACTTATACATATGAGGATATTCTTGGAATTACTTTTAAACTGGTAAACAGTGCAGATTACTATGAATATGATGGCCAATATCAGGTCTGGAGAGATAAAACGGATGACCAAGAGTATATGAAATCCCTGGTGGATCAGGGAGAAGATCTGGAGATCGTGGGAATCGTACAGCCCAGGGAAGACGCTAATGGAGCTCTTCTTACGGCGGGTATCGGCTATCCCTCCACTCTGACAGAGCATGTGGTTCGGGAAGCTGAGAAAAAGGAGATCGTACAAAAGCAGCTGGCAGATCACACAGTAAATGTTTTTACCAACGAAGCTTTTGGAGAAGAAAGCAGCCAGGAAGAGTTTGACATGAACTCTCTGATCACTGTAGATGAACAAGCCCTTCAGGAGGCCTTTCAGTTTGATGAAAACGCCATGACAGAGGGCCTTTCCGGTTCTTTTGATTTTTCAAATATGGAAGGGATCGATCCCGGCACATTAGATCTGTCCGGTATGCTGAACCTGGGAGAGATCACTCTGGATCTGCCTCAGATGCCGGAGATAAATCTGGAAGACCTGATGGGCAGTCTGAACATTCAGGTGACTTCGGAAGACCTTGGAACTATGATCTCCGGTCTGCTGGAAGGATACCAGACCTATGCCAAGGACAACCCCCAGGCAGATTATTCCAGACTGGGAGAGTACTTTCTGGATTATCTTCAGACAGAGGAAGCCAGATCTATCCTCAGTGACAGTGTGAGGGAGATCATGGCGGAGAACGGCACCATAACGGTATCCCAGGAACAGATACAGTCTATGTTTCAGGAAGTAATGGCCGGATATCAGGAGTATGCGGCTCAAAACGGCTATACGGATCCGGAAATGTTCGATGAGTATCTTCTGGAATACCTGCAGACCCCGGAGGCTCAGGAAATCCTAGGAAACTGGGGATCTGAGATCTTTCAGACCAATGGGGAAGTATGGGTGACCCAGGAACAGCTGGAAGCCTTAGCCGGAAATCTGACAGCCGGGTATCAGGAATATGCCGTGGCAAACAGCCTTCCGGATCCGGCCAGCATAGATGACTACTTTATGGATTATTTGAGTACAGATGACGCCCGGAAGAGACTGACCCAGGGGCTTTCTGGAATGATCGATACAGGAAGTCTGAGAAGCCAGATATCTCAGGCTATGGAAAGCTACTTGCAGGCCCTTATGGCATCTTATTCCGGAACTATGGGACAGGCGCTGGAAACCCAGATTTCCTCGGCTATGGAACAGATGATGGGACAGATCAGCAGTGCCATGGAGGCAGCTATGACTCAGGCCATCGCCCAGATCGGCGATAACCTCCAGTCTGCTATGAATATTGATACGGAAGCTTTTTCCAGAGCCTTTACCGTCAATATGAGCGGGGATGAAATGGCAGAGCTTTTTATGTCCATGAATTCTACACAGGACGCTACTTACGAAGGAAATCTGAGAAATCTGGGCTATGTGGACTTTGCTGTGCCAAGTGGTATTGCCATCTATCCGAAAGACTTTGAGAGCAAAGAATATGTGGTGGATATTCTGGATAATTATAATAGCCGTATGGAAGCAGCAGGAAAAGACGAACAGGTGATTACATACACAGATGTGGTGGGAACCCTGATGTCCTCTGTGACGGATATCATTGACATCATCAGCTACGTGCTGATTGCTTTTGTTGCCATCTCTCTGGTGGTATCTTCGATTATGATCGGGGTTATCACCTACATCAGTGTGTTGGAGAGAAAGAAGGAGATCGGTATTCTCCGGGCCATCGGCGCTTCCAAGGGAAATATTTCCCAGGTGTTTAATGCAGAGACCTTTATCATCGGTCTGTGCGCCGGACTTCTGGGAATCATCATCACCTTACTGCTGCTGATACCGGGCAACGCCCTGATCCATCATCTGGCAGGCACCAATAATATCAATGCCGTGCTTCAGCCGGCGCCGGCGCTGATCCTGATCCTGCTCAGCGTGGTCCTGACTCTGATCGGAGGATTAATTCCTTCTAAGAAGGCGGCAAAGAGCGATCCGGTGACAGCTTTGAGAACAGAATAAAAATTAAAAAAAGAAACAGCTATGTATAAAGTCAGAAATATTTCTGACCGATACATAGCTGTTTTTATAAGCTGAAATTTTGGAGAAATTCCTTTTTTACAGTTTCCGTGTCTGAAAACTTTTCTTTCAGTCCTAAAAGGCTTTTCAGAAAATCTTTCTGTCCCTGACTTAAAGGCAGTTCTTCATACCAGGCCCCCTTTTTGGGATCATGGTAGCCGGAATACAGAAGATACAGGAGGAGGTTTCCAAAACAGGCGTAGTCAAGGTCTTTCCCGAATTCTTCCTGACCGATGTAGGAGGCAAGGCCGAAATCTATAAGAGAGACCTGGAGGCCGTCATAGAGAACATTAGAAATACTGATATCTCCATGTATCACACTGCGGCTGTGGATATAAAGCAGAATGTCCAGGAGCTGAGCACCTATCTGAAAAATATCCTGGGAAGAGAATACTCTGTGCTTTTGGAAAAGGAGAGTTTTCAGAGAGTCTCCCGGCATATATTCCAGAACAAAAAAATATCCCCGGCGGCTGTTTGCCACGCCTAAAAATTCAGGAATAGAAGGATGGGAAAGACCGGAAAGGATCACGGCTTCCCATTGGATATAATCCCAGTAGTTTTTTCGGGTGCCGGGGCGGAAATATTTCAGGACCACAGGGCGGTTCCGGATATCTGCTGCAAGATAACAGATGCCATACCGCCCCTGACCCAGACGTTTTTTTACATGGTATTCCCCTGCTTTTCTGAGAAAAATCATGAATTTACAGGACTGCCGCACTCAGGACAGAATTTAGAACCGGGAGGAACCGGTTTTCCGCAGTTGGTGCAGAATGCTGCCGTGTTCATTTTAGCTCCGCAGGAGAGGCAGAATTTGGAACCGGCAGGTACTTGGGTGCCGCAGTTTGGGCATATCTGAGTAGAACCCTGGGGTCCGGCCTGCTGAGGATATCCCTGCCCGTAAGTCTGATTGGCATAGGACTGGTTACTCTGATCATAACGGCGGCGTCCGCTTCCGGAGCTGGAAAAGCTGCCGAAATTTTTAAAAAAGCCCCCTTTCTGATAGTGGGAACCTCCACGGTTGGGATTAGGGTAGCGTCCTTTTTTGCTGGAACTGGAAAAGAAATTAAACATAGATTTTACCTCCTCCATCATGGGAAATTTAGCCGTTAGTTATGTTGCCTTCATGATAATATAAAGAAATTGACAGGTCAATATTTATCCCTAACCGAATAAAAATTTTACATTTATCTAACAATAGAAAAAGAGAAAGCACGCTTTTTCTTGCGTGCATTTAAAAACTGTGATATACTGGATCCAGTAATTGAATAAAAGGTGAGAGAAGATTATGGCAGTAACAATACAGCAGATCGCGGAAAAGGCAGGGGTTTCCAGAGGGACTGTGGACCGGGCCCTCCATCACAGAGGAAGGATCAATCCCCAAGTAGCAGAGAAAATCTGGGAACTTGCAGATGAGATGGGATATGTGCCTAAGGAGCGAAAGAAAAAGGAAAACAGCAGAAAGAAAATAAAAATAGGAGTGGTGACTCAGCTTGCCCGGGCTTCATTTATGCTGGAGGTAAACAGAGGGATCCGGATGGCTGCCATAGAACTGGCAGACCGGGGAATCCAGCTGATTTTAAAAGAAGGCATTCATGTAGATGAAGAAGAGCAGCTGACCGCTGTCCGGGAACTGCTGGAAGAAGGAATACAGGGTCTGGCGATCATGCCTGTGGACTGTGAAGGGGTCAGGACAGAACTGAACCGGCTGACAGATGAGGAACAGATCCCGGTGGTGACCTTTAATTCTGACATTGTGGGAACCAGAAGGCGCTGCTTTGTAGGAATGGATAACCGGCAGAGCGGAAGGACTGCAGCGGGACTTATGGGACTTCTCACAGGCGGAAGAGGCAAGGTTCTGATCATTACAGGGTATTTCAGCAATGATGTGGATAACCAGCGGGTAGACGGTTTTATTGAAGAGATAAAGAAAAGCTATCCGGATCTGGAGATCGCAGGGGTTCAGGGCAGCTTTGACGATACCGATGAGGTTCAGCGCATTGTGGAAAATGCTATGACAGATAT
Organism: Candidatus Blautia stercoripullorum; assembly: GCA_019120545.1. Taxonomy (GTDB): domain Bacteria; phylum Bacillota; class Clostridia; order Lachnospirales; family Lachnospiraceae; genus Blautia; species Blautia stercoripullorum. The sequence continues at coordinate 87,835 of DWUX01000197.1, forward strand.
TGCCGGGATAAATGGAATCCTGGTGGTCTCCGGAGGCCAGGCTGGAGTCGGCAGGGCTTTTGAACGGCTGAACATCCAGGAACGCCCCTATGTGATCATCTATGATCAGACCCCAAAGAATGAACAGGCGCTGAAAAACAATGTGGTGGATTTTCTTATAGATCAGAACGGATATGTCCAGGGGTACCGGCCGCCTCATATTTTGGCGGATTTTCTGTTGAAGGGAAATGAGCCGGAAAAAGAATTCTGGTTCACAGATATAAATATAAAAACCAAATATAATTTG
>DWUX01000198.1 GCA_019120545.1 Candidatus Blautia stercoripullorum
TATTCTCTAATATATTAACACGTTCCTCCACAGAAAACAACGGACTTTTTGCAGAATTATTCAAAACGCCCACAATTACCTCATCAAAAAGAGCAGCTGCTCTTTTAATTATATCTAAATGACCGTATGTAGCCGGGTCAAAACTTCCCGGATAAATTGCTCTTACCATCTTTAAGCCTTTCTTATAAATACGTGCATATTGGTTTTATATTTTTTTTCTCTTGCAATCGCAAATCCATAATCTTCCAAATAGGAAAAATCTGTATCAAGAGAAGCTTCTACAATGATCAGTGTATTCCGATCTACATAGGAAACATTGCTGAGGATCTTCAGCATTTGTTCTTCCAGAGATTTTCTATAAGGAGGATCCATAAAAATACAATCGAAGGGTTCTTCCCCATCCAGGAAAAGAAGAGCCGCCGCCGCATCCTGACTGAGGACTCTGGCCCGCCCTTCCAGCTTTGTAAATTTCAGATTTTCTTCTATTACCTTTACTGCTTTTCTATTTTTTTCAATAAAGACACAAAAATCTGCCCCTCTGCTTAAAGCCTCAATTCCAATTCCACCGCTTCCGGCAAAAATATCCAGAAACCTGGACTGGCACAGATAGGGCTGAAGAATATTAAAAAGAGTCTCCTTGATCCTGTCTGTAGTCGGTCTGGTTTCCATACCTGGAATAGTTTTCAGGGGCATACTTTTTGCACTTCCTGCAATTACTCTCATATTACCGTCCTTTTACTTTCAGCGATTCAGCCGATAATCCAAATCTCCATGTTCCAATCCCAGGATCAAAGATTCTGCGGTTGCAATATTCGTCGCTATAGGGATATTGTACTGATCGCAACATCTGGAAATCTGATACACATCCGGCTCTTTTGGATCGATCATAGCAGGATTATAGAAAAAGATAACCATATCGATATCTCCGCGCTCTATCATTTCTGTAAACTGTTTATCTCCTCCCATACTTCCAGGAAGAAATTTATGGACATGAAGATTCGTAGCCTCTTCAATTCTTCTTCCTGTAGTCCCTGTAGCATATATCTCATGCTTTGCCAGAATATTTTTATATGCAATACAAAAATCTTCTATCAAAGCTTTCTTACTGTTATGTGCTATAATACCAATGTTCATCTGCATCATCCTTAATATTTTTTGTCAAAATTCATTATAGCAAAAACGCTAACTTTTTTCAATTCTCAATTATAAATTTATACACTTTTTACAAATTTGTATCACAACGCAAAATCATGTTCTGTATAAAAAATATCAAAGCTGTTTTTCACCACAAAATCCTGAGGGATTTATTTTAATATAATTCTCAGAATTTGTCAAAACAAGAAAGAACTTCTAGTGTATTTTTTCTTTATCTTCATATAATATCACTGTAACAAAAAACAACTTTCAAAGGAGGAACTAAAAATGTCTAATAGTAATTCTTCTAACAAAGCAGCAGTGCCAGAGGCAAAAAGTGCATTAAACCGTTTTAAATATGAGGTTGCCAATGAATTAGGAGTGCCCCTTACAGACGGTTACAACGGTAATCTGACTTCTAAGCAGAACGGTTCTGTAGGCGGATATATGGTCAAAAAAATGATTGAAGCCCAGGAAAGACAGATGTCCAGCGGCGGAAACATGCAGCAGTACTAAATGTACCGTATAAAATTTTTATAAGAATTAATATCTGAATCTATATGAAAAATCAGGGCAGAAGATATCTTATTCCGATATCCTCCGCCCTGATGTTTTTTCAACATTTACATTGGAATTATAAAAACTTAACTTATAACTCTACTTTTCTTCCGCCTTCAACATACTCGCCGTTTACTACATAATAGGCAGCGTGCTCTTCCGGCTTAACATAAATCTGAATGTCTTTGATATCGCTTTCGCTTTTTCCTGTTTCTGCCATCCATGCTTTCTTCACGTTGGCTTTTACTTCATCTAAACTATACTCTGCACCTGCAAACTGTACAAATACGGATTCTGTGATCTCCGCTTTTTCTACTGGTTTTTTGGCAGCTGTTTTCTTAACGGTTGTTGTTTCTTTCTTCACTGCGGTCTTCTTTGCTGGTGCTTTTTTGACTGCAGTTTCTTTCTTTGGTTCTTCTGTCTTCACCGGAGTTGTCTTTACAGCAGCCTTTGTTTCCTCAGCTACCTTTGCTGTTGCCTTTCTTACTGACATAAAAAATCTCCTCCTTTATTCTTCCAACTCTAAATGTCCCGTTTATCATAAACCTTTTTTTTTATTTTTTCAAGTTTTTCACAGAAGTTTCTGTTTTTCCCATATTTTTATACATTTCTTTAACCCGCCATTTACAATCCGGGAGATTCCATTTTATCCTTTGCATAATCCATAAGTTTTCTTTTCAGACCTCTGTTCTGCTCCAGTGTCAGATCCGGATCTAAAAGCAAAACAGAACCGGCAGCCTCACTGGCATCTTTTAAGATGTCCGCATCTTGAAAGATATCCCCAAGGCGAAACTCCAGCATTCCGCTTTGACGGATTCCCAGCAGATCTCCCGGCCCCCGCAGCCTGAGATCTTCCCCTGCAATAAAAAATCCGTCATTAGATTTTACCAGAATTTCCCGTCTTTTCCTGGTTTCTTCATCCCCTCCTCCACAAACGAAAATGCAGTAGGACTGGTATTCCCCTCTTCCTACTCTTCCTCTTAACTGATGCAGCTGTGCCAGCCCGAAGCGCTCTGCATTTTCCACCATCATAACCGTTGCATTCGGCACATTCACGCCGACCTCGATCACAGTGGTAGAAACTAATATCTGAATTTCATTTCTTGCAAAAGCATCCATGATATCATTCTTCTGAGATGGTTTCATACGGCCATGAAGATATGCCACCTTTGTTTCCGAAGGCAGGATCTGGGAAAGTTTCTCGCTGTAATCTATCACATTTTCCCCATCCAGTCCTTCGCTTTCTTCTACCATAGGGCAGATTATATAAGCCTGCCGTCCTTGAAGGATCTGATTTTCGATAAACCTATAGGCTTTTAACCGATAAGAAGTATCTACCACACAATTTTTAATGGGAAGTCTTTTTGCCGGAAGCTCATCCATAACAGAAATATCCAGATCTCCATAAAGAATGATTCCCAAAGTTCTTGGAATAGGAGTCGCACTCATCACCAGGACATGGGGACTCCGCCCCTTCTTTGAAAAATCTTCCCGCTGGTTTACTCCGAATCTATGTTGTTCATCTGTGATCACCAGGGCCAAATCATAGTAAACCACTTTCTCCTGAATCAGGGCATGAGTTCCAATGATCAATCTTGCTCCTCCTTCTTCAATTTCTTTATAGATGTTCTTTTTTTCCTTTCCTTTACAGGATCCAGTAAGAAGCACTGCCTTATACGGCAATTTCTGCTCTTCTAATATATGACACAGTTCCTCATAATGCTGTCTGGCCAGCACCTCCGTAGGCGCCATCAAAGCAGCCTGCCATCCATTAGCTGCTGTCAGTATCATCGAAAGAAAGGCAATAATAGTTTTTCCGCTTCCCACATCTCCCTGGACCAGTCTGGACATCAAATGGTCTCCTGTCATGTCCCTTTCTATCTCATTCCATACTCTTTTCTGAGCTTTCGTAAGCGAATAAGGAAGGCATTCTATGATTTTTTCTGTATCCCATACCGGTTTCATTGAAAAATAGTTTTTTCTGTTCTGGTTTTTTTCTTTCATCAGCCGGACTGAAAGGATAAAAAGGAAAAATTCGTCAAAGACCAGCCTTTTTCTTCCCACTATCATATCCTCTCTGTCTTTTGGAAAATGGATGTGCTGAAGAGCATAATTGTAATCGGCCAGATGATAATGATTTCTGTATTCTTCCGGGAGATATTCCCTGGTCATTTCTCTTTCTTCCAAAACCTGTTTCATGGTTTTAGCCATAAATTTATTGGTAAGTCCTTTGGTAAGACTGTAAACAGGAAAAAGAACATGGAGCCGTTCCTCATACTGTCCCCTTGAAAAGATTTCCGGATGTTCCATGATCCGTCTTCCATTTTTTTCTATAACGGTTCCCCGAAATATATAAATTCCTCCGGGACGAAGGGTATTTCTCAAAAAAGGCATATTAAACCAGGTAAACCACAGAATACTCTCTCCCTCCCTGGCACTGGCAGTGATCACTGTAATTCTTCCTGTATTTTTGATCCCTATATTTCCTGAGATCCTTGCAGCAACTGCTGCTTTTTTCCCTGGAAGAACCTGGGAAATATTTACCGGTTCCTGATATTCATCATAATCTCTGGGATAATATCTCAGGAAATCTCCAACTGTTAAAATGCCAAGTTTTCCAAGAAGTTTTTCTGTTTTTTCTCCAATGCCTTTGACCGTACGTATATTATCCTGCTCTTTCATGCCTTTCACCCCTGCTTTAATAGTAAGTAAAAAGAGGCTGGAACTGCTGTATCTTCTTAGTTCTGCAGCAATTCCAGCTCCTATAGATATATCGGCGAAATCCCGATATTTTTATTCAACAGAAATCACAAAGTAATAGATAGGCTGTCCCCCGTAATTGATCTCAATATCAAAATCAGGATAGATTTCTTCCAGGCGGGAGGAAACCTCCTCAGCATCTGCTTCTGTCACATCTGCCCCGTAATAGACGCTGATCAGCTCACTGTCCCCATCGGTCATCTTGCAGGTCATGTCCACAGCAACCTTCTGGATATCCTGTCCTACTGCCAAGATCCCATTATCTCCAATTCCCATGATATCGCCCTGATGAATATCCAGCTCGTCAATCCTGGTATCTCTCACAGCATAAGTTACCTGCCCGGTCTTCACATTTCCAATAGATTCTGTCATTTCTTCTGCATTCTCATCCACGCTTTTCTCAGGCACGTAAGAAATCATAGCTGTGATTCCCTGCGGTATAGTCTTTGTCGGGATCACTACGATATTTTTATCTTCCGTAAGATCTCTTGCTTGATTTGCAGCCAGAATAATATTTTTATTATTAGGAAGGATAAAAATATTTTTAGCATTCACCTGATCGATGGCTTTCAGCATATCCTCTGTACTGGGATTCATAGTCTGTCCGCCCTGGATCAGATAATCCGCCCCAAGTTCTCTGAAAATTTCTCCCATGCCCTCACCTGCTGATACGGAAATAAATCCAACTTCCTTGGCCGGCTCAGCTTTTTTTTCAGCTGCCTGCTGAGCTACCAGCTTCTCGGCTTCCTTGATCACCTTCTCATGGTGTTCCAGACGCATATTATCAATCTTCATATTGGAAAGCTGTCCGTATGTCAAAGCTTTTTGGATAGCCTCTCCTGGAGCATTGGTATGGACATGCACTTTTACAATATCCTCGTCAGCTACTACTACCAGAGAATCTCCGATAGACATAAGATACTCCTTAAACGCTTCCTCGTCTTTCTCTGTAAACTCTTTATCCAACATGATGATAAATTCTGTACAGTAACCAAATTTGATATCGCTTTCTTTAGAAGATTTAGGCGTTCCTACAACAGGCTTTGACGCGGTTTTTTCAAAATTAAGATCGATTTCCTTACCCAAATATCCGTCAAGAGCACCTTTTAATACTTCCACAAGCCCCTGGCCTCCGGAATCTACTACTCCCGCTTCCTTCAAAACAGGCAAAAGCTCCGGCGTCTTTGCCAGTACTATCTCTGCCTCCTGAATCACCTCTGTAAAGAATTGTTCCAGACTTTCACTGTTTTCGGCAATTTCCGCAGCCTTTTCCGCGGCCCCTTTTGCCACAGTCAGAATAGTCCCCTCCTTTGGCTTCATAACTGCTTTATAAGCTGTCTCTACAGCCTTTTCAAAAGCCCTGGCAAAAATCGGAGCATCTATTTCTTCATACTGCTCAATAACCTTGGTAAAGCCTCTTAAAAGCTGTGAAAGAATCACACCGGAATTTCCTCTTGCTCCTCTTAAAGAACCGGATGAAATAGCTTTTGCCAGTTTTTTCATATCGGGTTCTGATAAAGCATTTACCTCAGACGCTGCAGACATGATCGTCAGAGTCATATTCGTTCCCGTATCACCGTCAGGCACCGGGAAAACATTCAGCTCATTAATCCACTCTTTTTTAGACTCCAGATTCTTAGCTCCGGAAAGGAACATGCGTCCAAGGATCTTTGCATCAACAGTATTGGTATTCACAACAAGTTTCCTCCTTATTAATCAATTACTCTCACGCCCTCTACAAGGATGTTGATTTTCTCTATCGTAAGGCCGGTAAATTCTTCCACTTTATATTTTACATTGCTTATCAGATTATCAGATACTGCAGAAATGCTGACCCCGTAAGCCACGATCACATGAAATTCCAAAGTAATCTTATTATCAATTATGGTCACATTGATTCCATGTTTCAGACTGTCTCTTTTTAACAGCTTTACAAGTCCGTCCTTCATACTCACTGCGGCCATTCCTACTATCCCAAAACATTCAACCGCTACGCTTCCTGCATAAGTGGCAATGACATCTGTATCGATCGTAATTTTCCCTAATCCTGTATCAACAAATCCATTCATGCACGGACACCTCCATAAATTTATATAAGTTATTCTAACATATCTTCTCCTAAAACGAAATAATAATTTATTTTTTTTAGGATTTTGCTTGCAAATTAAAAACTTATCTGCTAAAATAACTATTGTTGTGAGTTTGTTTATACGGACTTAATATATATTTAGGGAGGTGCTACCATGGCAAGATGTGCTATTTGTGACAAAGG
>DWUX01000199.1 GCA_019120545.1 Candidatus Blautia stercoripullorum
CATTCTCATATAATAAACGCATGTCGTCAATTTCATATTTCAGTAATGCGATACGCTCCAGACCTACGCCGAAAGCAAAGCCTGTATATTCATTTGAATCAATACCGCACATTTCCAGTACATGAGGATGTACCATGCCGCAGCCCAGGATCTCGATCCAGCCGGAACCTTTACAGAAACGGCAGCCTTTTCCTCCGCATTTAAAGCAGGATACATCCACCTCTGCGCTTGGCTCGGTAAATGGGAAATGATGAGGACGGAATTTTGTCTTGGTTTCCGGTCCGAAAAGTTCCTTTGCAAACTCTTCCAGTGTTCCCTTCAGATCCGCGAAAGTAATATTTTTGTCAATAACCAGGCCTTCGATCTGATAGAAAGAAGGTGAATGCGTAGCATCCACTTCATCAGAACGGAATACACGTCCCGGTGAGATCATACGGATAGGCAGTTTTCCTTTCTCCATAGTTCTGGCCTGTACCGGTGAAGTCTGGGTACGCAGAAGAATATCCTTGGTAATATAAAAGGTATCCTGCTCGTCTTTTGCCGGATGTCCTTCCGGGATATTCAGCTTTTCAAAGTTATACTCGTCATATTCGATCTCCGGTCCTTCAATGACCTCGTAACCCATACCGATAAAGATCCGCTCTACTTCCTCAAGAGCAATGGTATTGGGATGTCTGTGCCCTGCTTCCATCTTTTTCGCCGGAAGGGTTACGTCAATAACCTCTTCTTTCAGCTTCTGCTCCAGGGCTTCTGCCTCCAGTCTCTTCTTGCTCTCATCGAGAAGAGCTTCTATCTTTCCTCTGGCCTCATTGACCCACTGTCCTACCTTTGGACGGTCTTGGGGAGCTACATCCTTCATCCCCTTTAAAACGGCTGTCAGTTCACCTTTTTTTCCTAAAAACGCTACACGGACCTCATTGAGTTTCTCCAGAGAATCCGATTCCTGGATCTGTTTTGCAGCCTCTTCCTGAATTCGCTGTAACTTTTCTTCCATGATAATCTCCTTTTTATTTTTGATAATTTACCACATTGAATCCTGCCTGCAGGACTTTTTGTACAAAAAAAGCTCCGCCCCTAAAAGGGACGAAGCAGAATATCCGTGGTACCACCCTTGTTCCTGCTGATGATCAACAGGCACTCTTTTCTGTTTAACGCACAGCTACGGCACAACCTACTGAATTTCAGAAGTGCGGCTCCGGTGGGAAACTCAATACTTATCTGAACTGAGGAAAGCTTTCAGCCGGTGACTCTCCCTCTCTGACAGAAAATAAATATCTGCTCGTATACTAACACGAACACCTTCACAGCCTTTGACTTATGTCTGTACCCTATTGTAGCCACTTTGGCGGACCCTGTCAAGAATTTCTTTTTTCTTTCTTTTCCTCCTGCTCGTCATCTTCCGGCTCTTCTTCATCTTCTTCCCTGATCAGCAGCTGGTATTCTTTTCGTATCGTTTCAACTGCAGTCTGACGGATCCAGCGGAACTGTTCTTCAAAATAATAATTCACCTGGGCTCCGATCATGATAAACATCATGCAAAAATACATCCAAAGGAGTATCAATACGATTGTAGTCATGCTCCCGTACATATTTGAGGTAGCGCTGAAAAAGTCTACATAGAGAGAAAAGAAGAAGGAAAAAGCAGACCAGCATACAGCGGATAACACTGCTCCCGGAAGCTGGCTTCGGAAAGTTGCCTTCCTGTTCGGAATAAATTTATACATCATCAAAAACACAAGAGAAAGCAGACACAATGAGATCATTACTCTCATACTGATGATCATAGTCACCAACCTGTTTAAAAAAGGAAATCTGCTGCTCAATTCTCTCTGCAGGCTGTTTCCAAACACCTGAAGTATCAGAGTAAGGATAATGGCGATCACAAAAATCAATGTATATATCACAGAGCGGATCCTTGTAATAAAAAAATTACGGGTTTCCTGCACCTGATAAATCGTATTGAATCCATTCGTCAGAGCCTGAATCCCCTTTCCCGCCGACCAAAGGGCAATCAAAGCAGAAACAGGCACTACCCCCAAGGATTTAGCATATACTTCCCAGACAATCCCTCTGATAAATCCTTCGAAACTTTCCGGACATACCTGCATCACCACATTTATGACCTCTTCTCTGGTAAGAGGCGTATATTTAATAGAAGTCATAAGAAGAAGCATAAAGGGAATAAAAGAAAGAATAATAAAATAAGCCGCCTGGGCAGCATAAGCCGACATGTGCTTTTTTCCCATATTATATACAAATCCCTGTATAAATCTTGCAGCGTTTTTCAATCTCTCCATACCATTATCCCTCTGTTTCTTCCCGGCTGGTTTCGGACAGTTTCAGAATTATATCACGAATCTCCGATGTTTACAACATCCTTAATATTCCCAATTTCCACATCTTTATAAAAATATGACAGTATCTCACGATAGTCTTTTCCCGCCTCTGCCATACCTTTTGCTCCGTTCTGGCTCATCCCTACTCCGTGTCCGTATCCTCCCCCGCGGATCAGATACCCGGTCAGATTGCCCTGGCGGTCTTTCTTTTCCTCCAATGTAAAATAAGCGCTGGGCAGAAGAGAGCTCCCCATAACCTGGGAACCGTCCTGTCTGGTGATCGTCAGTCCTTCAGGAGACAAGGCTGTTCGAATATCATATTCATTATGTAATTCCTTATCTCCCTGATCTGTATGAGCGATCAGTTTCAGCACACCTTCTCCTGCATTTTCCTCTCCTGTCTCTATCCCAGTCACAGAGGATAGCCCGCCAAACATCCCCTGAAAATTTGCCAGGATTTTTGCCAGAGATATTTCCACCTCCCACTGATACCAAGGCTCTCCGGAGTCAAAGGTACACTCTACACTCCGCAGGTAAGAAGAAGGAACAGAGGCCGCCCATACCTGATCCGTACTGGTCTTTCCATGGGAGGTTGAAAAATAATAGGCATTGATAGGGGAACCGTGATTCAGCAGAATCTCCCCGGATGTTTCTTCAACTGCCCGAATAGTTTCTTCTGCCTCTCCGCTGTTCTGATAAACCTGATAAGAAACACTGTCATCTACCTGAGCTCCCAGATATTCCAGAGAACTGTTTATCATCTGTACACACGCATAGGTCCTGGCACATACGGCCTGGGCTTTCAAAGCTTCTTCCGGATACGATGAAGGCATCTCACTGGGAACCACAGCCCAGAGATACTCCTCTAAAGGAAGAGTATTTATAAGTCTCAGTCCCTTTTCATCTTTGTATACAGTCAAAGAGCCCCGATAGGAAGGGGCTCCCTGCCCTCTGGACAGGGAGCTTACCTTTATACGGGCATTTTCTTCCGTAGGGGACAGGATAAAATTTTCTCCAGTCAGCTGTCCGCTATCCTGCGTCAGCTCCAGAACATCTCCTGTTTCATACATCTCGCCGGAGCTACCTTCAAAACTCCCCTGAAATTCCATCCGTATGTGATTATGATAATAACTCTTATATCCTTGATCCATGATCAACACACGGATCATTTTTTCCTGTTCCGCCTCTTCATCTGCCTGTTCCGTCTCTGAAGCTTCTTCTGCCTGCATAAAACTGTCCTGAAATGATGAAATCAGAGATTGGGCACTGGCCCATTCATTTTCTTTTAAAGCATACTCCCGAAGGATTTCTGATTCTGCAGTGTCATTTTTTTCACCTGCCCTTCCTGCACACCATACAATTAAAATCCCTGCAAGAGCCGCCAGTATAATTAAGATCTTCCATTTCATTTTTTCTTTCCAGTCCATACTTCCAATATATGAAAATTTTTCAAAAGTGAGAACCCGAAGCTGCCTGCAGAAAAAGAAAGCCGCTCCTGAAAGCGTCAAATGCCGCAAATACAGGAACAGCTCTGTTATGACGATATTTTTATTCCATCACCAAAAATTTATAAATAGTAGCAGTATCATATTTATCTCCTGCCTTTAGAACAGAGCTTTGAAAATTGCTCTGATTGCAGGCGTCCGGATAATACTGAGTCTCCATACAGAAGCCGCCCCGCTTCTGATAAACACAACCCTCTTTTCCCCTCTCATTGTCGATAAAATTGCCGATATAAAACTGCATTCCCGGAAGATCCGTATAAACTTCCATGGCAATGCCGCTTTCCTTGCATTCCACCCTGGCAGCCTTTTTCACAGAGCCCTTTTCTCTGCTCAGAGCGTAATTATGATCATATCCGCCTCCAAATTTCAGCTGCTGGAAATCCGCCTCCAGATCCTGTCCGATCCTCTTAAGAGTCTGGAAATCCATAGGGGTTCCGGCAACAGGAGCAATCTCCCCGGTAGGAATAGACTGAGAATCTGTAACCGGAGTATACTCAGGCGCCAGTATCTGAACCTGATGATCCAGCAAAACTTCCGGTCCCGCATTATGTCCTGCCAGATTAAAATAAGAATGATTGGTCATATTTACAATGGTATCCTGATCAGCCTCTCCCTCATAATGAATCTGAATTTCATTCTCATCTGTAAGTGTATAGGTCACCTGAACCGTAAAGGTTCCTGGAAATCCCTGATCCATATCCGGACTGGTAAGACCGAAAGTTACGGCATTCTGTTCCTGGTCCACTTTCTTCACTTCCCAGACCCGTGTTCTGTACCAGTCAGGTCCGCTGTGAAGATTATTTTCATTATCATTCACTGCCAGCTGATACTCTTTTCCATTTAAAGTAAATCTGGCCTTTCCGATCCTATTTCCATTTCTTCCGATTATGGCTCCGAAGTGACAGGGATTGTCATAATATCCTTCTGCACTGTCATAGCCAAGGGCCACATCTCTTGTTCTGCCTTCTCTGTCAGGCACAAGGATCTTTACCAATGTAGCGCCGAAATCACTGACGCTGATGCTCATCTGATTCTTATTTGTAATTTTATACGAAAAAACTTCCCGGCTGTCCGGGCTTTTTCCAAAAGGTTCCTTCACGATCCCCATAATATGTATATCTCCTTAACAAATATAAAAGTCCCAAAGTGCCGTTTCCCATCTTCTGACTCCTAGCCTAGGCCAGGTGGGCAACCGCAACCGATCCGCTGTCTTCCGCTGCATAATGACGGCCTGACATTGAAACCGGCAATGTAGGAATCCCGTTTAAAGTAATGTAGGTTCAAAATTAATG
>DWUX01000021.1 GCA_019120545.1 Candidatus Blautia stercoripullorum
GAAGAAAAAGATCTGGAAGTTATGAATGATCTGGAAAAGCAGAAGTGGAAGAAAAAGCTGAGAAAAGAGATCAAAAAGCCGGTGAAAACGGGAAGAAAGGTAGCTGTCAGCGCAGGCTGTCTGGGAATCGCTGCAGGGCTGTTTTTATTGCTGGCGGACTCGGAAGTACTGGCAGTAGCAAAACAGGCGGTAGAGGAAACCTACAGAAGTATTGCCGTGTGGGTTGGCGGAACGCCGGAGGAAAACGATTATGTCCAGGAAGTATATGGAAAGGCTGAGGCAAACGGAAGAGAGATCACTATTGTGGATATGATCATTGATGAGGATTTGCTGCAGATTTCTTACCAGGACCGGGATCTGAGTATTGAAAATTTCCTTCAGGGAGGATATGTGGGCATGAATCCGGCAGAGGAAACAAAGGATAATACGAAATACTTTCTGGATGCGGAGCTTCTGGTTGACGGAAAGACTGCCGGAAGCGGAGCGGTCAGCGGGTTCCGGCTGAGCAGCGAGACAAATGCGATCAACGGGAACTTCTGCATTTATACCGGGGACTTTGGGGTAGATATGTCCAAGGTAAAGACGGCTGAACTGACACTTCGGCAAAGATATGTGGAAGCAGAGGAAGAGTGGAATTTTTCCCTGGATCTGGAGAAAAGAAATCTGAAGGACACCACAAAGATACAGGAACTGTCTCAGGCTTTTGCTATTGAAGATGGAAGAACTGTGGAAGTCTACCGATATGCGGAAAATGAAGGAGCAAGAAAACTTTATGTGAAGGTCACCAGACCGGAAAACTGGGATCCGGATAAATTTTACAGTGGATATTTACAGTTTAGAGGGGTTACAGATCAGAAGCAGAAGGTGTTATTTAAGGCGGCGGCAGGAGATATTTACCTGCTTAATCGAAATATCAACAGCAATACCAAAAGCATTACTATAACCCCGGAAGTGATCCCAAGAGGAGAAGTGGGAGAGGCTGTTCCGGAAGAAGGTATACCTATAGGCGAAAGCTTTACTATACAGGTAAATAATTGACATCCCCGGGAATCCAGATGTAAGATGGAGATAGTATAGCAGTCCTGTGAAAAAGGCAGGGATGCGGGAAGTGAAGAGATGGAAGGGACACAGCCTCATATTATCCCCAGCATTTACCTGGCGAATTATCTGAATGATTTTGAAGAACTGATGGTAAAATACGGAGCCCGGGAAAAGAAGATAGAAAAGGGAAGCTACCTGACTCAGTATGGTGTGATCAATAATACTGCCTATTATGTAAGGAAAGGGATCATCCATCTGTCTCTGGGCCATGAGCAGGGAAGAAAGTCTCTGAATATGTTCGGACCGGGCACCATTATGTTTTTCGACAGTATCAACCAGACCTTTGAACCCTGTCTGGCAAGGATCTGCGATATCCTGTACTTATATCTTACCAAGGTATATCCGGCTTCTTCCAGGATCCCCATGTCCCAGACAGAACTTGCCAGCCTTGCGGGAGCCTCTCAGGCCCAGATGGAGCGATCCCTTAAGATCCTGAAAAAAGAAGGGATCCTGAACACTTCCGGAAAGCAGATCACCATACTGGATCAGGATAAACTGCTGGCCCATTGTACTCTGGGGATGAGAAGCAATGTATAGAAGAAAATAGAAAGCTGCCCCATTAGTCAAAATCGAGAATATGTATAAATATTCCTGAAATATGACTAATGCGGCAGCTCCCTGTCTTTTTTATATAAGATCAGCCTTCAATGGCAATCTGATTTTTCTGTTCTACGGATTGCTCTGCTTTCTTTGGGATAGAAAGTTTCAGGATGCCGTCTTCATATTTAGCTTTCACTTCATCCTGTGTAACAGCATCGCCTACATAAAAACTTCTGCTCATAGCTCCGGCATAACGCTCCTGGCGGATATAATTGCCTTTTTCATCTTTTTTATCTTTATCCAGACCTTTGGCGGCGGAGATTGTCAAATATCCGTTTTCAAGCTGAGCGGTAATTTCATCTTTCTTGAATCCGGGGAGATCAATGTCTACCTCATAAGAATGTTCCGTTTCTCTCACATCGGTTTTCATCATATTCTTTGCATGTTTTCCATACAAAGGATTCTTGCTGCCCCAAAAGTCTTCAAAGGGGAAATCCATAAAATCATCAAACAAGTTTTCACCAAATACACTAGGCATCATCATAAGTCATTACTCCTTTCAATTAACTGAAACTAGTTGTTATAATGGACTTTCCAGATATCATAGAGGTATCCGGTGAACTTCAGGAGGAGATTTCTCGGTCCTTCCATGAAGTCTCTTTTTTCTCTCCTTCATTTGTTCTATATGCAATATAACACATAGAGCTTAAAATGTAAAGAGAAAAATACAAAATTTTTAAAATCTCCGTATGTTTTACAGAATCCGGGTAACCGGAGAGAAAAAAGGGAATATACTGTTAAGGAGTATTTTGCTTCAGGAGAATGTATGGAAGAAAGAAAAAATAAGTTTAGTGATAGGCAAAAAGAAAAAGCTTTTGAGGAAATAGCATCTCTGGAAGCCGACAGAAAGCTGATGGAATCTTATTATCCTGAAAAAGCAGCTCTTCTTCAGGCATTAGTGGCAGACACCTGTGACCGGCTGGACTATGAAGGCAGTTTTATCTATGATGAATATCCGGACAGATGGAACATTGAGCGGAACTGTGGAGAGATCTGCAGGCAGGCAGAAGGGATTCAAGAACTCCACGCCATGGAGAAAAAAGGTGGGGATGAACTTCTGGGAGAGTTTGTAGGGAGTTTATTCTGTCAGGAAATTTACCAGAGAAGATGCCGAAGAAAATTTTTGAAAAGGCTTGGTCATTTTTATAAAACAGGCGGTTTTGGGGTTGCGGATTTTACTTAAAGCTTTTACAATAGAAAGGGACTGCTGGCGGAAAATGCCGGCGGTTTCAGGGGAACGATAAGATACAGGGGTAGAATATGACAGAAATAAAAGAATTTTTAGATAAATATGTGAACGAGAATCTGGTGCGTATATTAATAAGTAATGCCAGAA
Source organism: Candidatus Blautia stercoripullorum (assembly GCA_019120545.1). GTDB lineage: Bacteria > Bacillota > Clostridia > Lachnospirales > Lachnospiraceae > Blautia > Blautia stercoripullorum. Next base: position 3,038 of record DWUX01000021.1, read on the forward strand.
GTACAGGCACTCCGGGAAAACTTCAGATACGGCCTGTTCCGGTAAAAGGAGAAATCCGGTACCAGGTTACTTCCTTCCAGGGAACAAAAGCTATCCATGAAAATTATGGAAAAGAAGCATTGATATCCTATCTTACAGAACAGATGGAAAGAAATTTCCGCCAGCTGCAGCTGGAAGGCAGATATGTCCAGGGCAGGGTTCTGGTGAGTAAAAAAGGAAAGATGGATATAAAGGCAAAGGAGATTAAGGGAAAAGGCAAAGAAGAATTTACACCTATGCTTTCCCATAACAGGACCAAGAAATATCTTTTAAAAGAAGGCGTCCCGATTCCCTGGCTAATAGATTTAGGAGTGATGACTCCGGAAGGGAAGATTAAAAATTCCAGATATGATAAGTTTAAACAGCTGAACCGTTATCTGGAGTTTATACAGGATATCCTTCCAAAACTTCCCAAAGAAAGAGAAATACGGATCATAGATTTTGGCTGCGGTAAGTCCTATCTTACTTTTGCAATGTATTATTATCTGCGGGAATTAAAACATTACGATATCCAGGTGACAGGCCTGGATCTGAAAGAAGACGTGATCGAGAAATGCCAGAAGCTGGCAGATCAATATGGATATGACCGGCTGAAATTCCAGCAGGGGGATATTGCTTCCTATGAAGGAGCAGACCAGGTAGATATGGTAGTGACTCTTCATGCCTGCGATACAGCCACAGATTTTGCTCTTGCAAAAGCGGTGAAATGGGGCGCTTCAGTTATCTTGTCTGTCCCTTGCTGTCAGCATGAACTAAACAGGCAGGTAGAGAATGAGAGCCTTGCGCCGATTTTGGAATATGGTATCCTGAAAGAACGCTTCGCAGCACTTCTTACAGACGGACTCCGGGCCCAGATGCTGCAAAGCGCCGGTTATGACACCCAGATTTTAGAATTCATCTCTATGGAACATACGCCTAAGAATCTTTTGATCCGGGCTGTGAAAAATGAAAACAGAAAGGACAATGAAAAACAGCGTATGGCCTGGGAAAACTGCATGCAGGCATTTCATGTAGAGCCTGCTCTGAAGAAGCTGCTGTTTGAGGATATACACAGAGAGGACTGTAAATGAAGAAAATAATAATTAGAGCCGGTGTTTTACTGGTTATTTTTATATGTGGGGTGGCGGGATTTTCCAGCCTGATGAACCATCAGTCTACTGATAACAGGACTGATATGGAAACTGCTTCAAGCCCCAGTATGGCAATGATGTTAGACGGAACAGAGATAAACCGGATGTATGCTTATGCGGATCAGATGGACGTAAGTTCTATGAGAGACAGCATCACTCCTCTTGGAACAGACAGGACCCTGGAGGTTTGTATTACCCCTAACGGAAGGGAAATAAAGAGCCTTCTCTATGAAGTGACGACTCCTGACGGTGAAGAAGTGGTTGAAAATAATAAGATACGGAACTTCAATCAACAGGATAACGGTACGCTGACTCTTGAATTTACTCTTACCCAGCCCATTTTGATGGACCAGGAATATGCCTTGAATTTTACTTTAAATACAGAAGACGGAAGCTGGCACTACTATACCAGACTTCTCCAGCGTGCCGGGCTGAGTACAAAACAGTATGTAGATTTTGTAAACAGCTTTTCTGCAAAGACATTTGCCCAGGATGATACAGGAGATCTGAGCACTTATCTGGAAACAGATACTTCTGCATCTGGTAACAGCTTACGAAATACAAATATCTCTTCAGATCTGGAACTGATCACATGGGGAAACCTTACTCCTCAGATCACCAGAGCCGGTATTCCCACCATAAAAGAGATAAATAAAAATTCAGGAAGTATTTCACTGACTTATTATATTTCAGCTCAGAATGAAGACGGAGAGACAGAAAAATATCAGGTGGATGAGTTCTATCGTATGAGTTATAACCAGACAAGAGTATATCTTCTGGATTTTCAGCGTCAGGTAAAACAGGTGATTGCAACGGAACAGGATCTTGTGAGCAATGGAAAAATAAACCTTGGGATCACAGATACAAATGTTCAGTATATGTCTGACAGCGAAGGAACTATAGTGGCTTTTGTACAGCAGGGAGATCTGTGGTCCTACAATATAGATACCAACAAAATGACCAGAGTATTCAGCTTCCGCGATAATGAAAACGATGATGAGAGAAATGATATCAGCCAGCACGACATTAAGATCGTCAGAGTTGAGAAAAACGGTGATATTGACTTTGTCCTTTATGGCTATATGAACAGGGGACAGCATGAAGGTCAGATAGGAACTGCTGTATACCATTATTCCGGGGAACAGAATGCTATAGAAGAAGAGTTTTTTCTGCAAAGTTTTGAATCTTATGAATTTCTGAAGAAAGATATAGATAAAATGGCATATGTAAGTAAAGATGGAAATTTATATCTGCTCTTAGATAACGCCTTATATAAGTTCCAAATGGAGGAAAAAACTTCAGAAATCATCCAGGATCAAATTGAAGAGGACTGTTTTTTTGTTTCTAAAGACGGTCAATATGCTGCCTGGATGAATGGAATGGATCCATATGATACTGCCGCGATTACTTTTATGGATTTTGATACCGGAGAGCAGACCCAGGTCCAGGCGGATTCAGGGACCAGGATACGGCTTTTTGGATTTATTAACAGTGATTTAATCTATGGTGTGGCTAACGAATCAGATATTGTGCCTAATGCTTCCGGAGGAACAGATTTTGCTATGAATGAAGTAAGAATCCAGAACTTCCAGGGAGATGTGGTAAAAAGCTATCACCAGGAGGGCTATTATGTCCTGGATGTGAAGATCCAGGAAAATCTGCTGGAACTTTCCAGAGCTACAAAGACGGGAGACAGCTTTACAGAGACCACAGGGGATCAGATCATGAACAATGTGCGCAGCAAACAGGATGAAATTTTTTCTGTAGTCACATCCACTACGGTGCGTCAGGGAAATGTGACCTCCATCCAGTTTGCGGCAGACAGTTCAGGACAGCCTCCGCTGGTAGTCGATACAAAGATCATAGAGAATCCGGATAGGAATATGAAACAGGAAAGGGACTCTCATAGCGGAGAATGTTACTATGTATATGCTCAGGGCCTTCTTGCCGGGGTCTACCAAAATCCGGTACAGGCTGTAGCGCAGGCTGAAGAAGAGAACGGAATTGTTTTGGACGAGACACAGCGTTATATCTGGGAAAGCGGCAATACTGCAGGCAGAGCAGCTATTACGGCGGAAGATCTCCCTGAGGCAGTAGCTAAAGGCACACTCGACCTCGATATATTAAATGAAGATTTAGAAGGTCAGGGAAAAGCTATAGATATGACAGGATGCACACTGGAACAGATTTTATATGAAGTCAGCGCCCAGCGTCCGGTGATCGTCCGGGGAGAAAACGGGGAAGGAGCGGTGATCATCGGTTATGATGACTACAATACGATTTTGTATAATCCTTCCACAAAAGAGACCTATTATTTCGGAATGCAGGACAGTACAAATACTTTTCAGGCAAACGGAAATGTGTTCCTGTGTTATCTGGAAGATATGTAGAACGAAGATAAGGCCTTTAAAAGGCGTTTAGCCTTGAACTGGCCGGTATAATGCGGTATACTAATGAAATACCTGTTATGAGAAGGAGATAAAAGAATGCAGCTGACAACAGTAAAAGAAATTTACAGAAACAGAGAAACATATCTGGATAAAGAGATTACCGTAGGGGGCTGGGTAAGAAGCGTAAGAGATTCTAAAACTTTTGGATTTATCGTGCTCCATGACGGCAGTTTCTTTGATACTCTGCAGATCGTATATCATGATCAGATGGAAAATTTTCAGGAAATTTCAAAATTAAATGTAGGCGCGGCGATTATTGTAAAAGGAACTTTGGTAGCTACTCCCAATGCGAAACAGCCTTTTGAGATCCAGGCATCAGAAGTGACTGTAGAGGGAGATTCAGCAGCAGATTACCCGCTTCAGAAGAAACGTCATTCCATGGAATATTTAAGGACAATTTCTCATCTGCGTCCAAGGACAAACACCTTTCAGGCAGTATTCCGGGTACGTTCTCTTATAGCCTTTGCCATCCATCAGTTTTTCCAGGAAAGAGGGTTTGTATATGTTCATACGCCTCTGATCACAGGAAGCGACTGTGAAGGGGCGGGAGAGATGTTTCAGGTGACAACCCTGGATCTGAAGAATATTCCAAAGACAGAAGAAGGAGAAGTAGATTTTTCCAAAGATTTCTTTAAGAAGCCCACAAATCTCACTGTCAGCGGCCAGCTGAACGGTGAAACCTTTGCCCAGGCTTTCCGCAACATCTATACCTTTGGACCTACTTTCCGGGCAGAAAATTCCAATACCACACGCCATGCTGCGGAATTCTGGATGATCGAGCCGGAAATGGCTTTTGCAGATCTTCAGGATAATATGGAAATGGCAGAGGCTATGCTGAAATATGTGATCCGTTATGTGCTGGAGAATGCACCGGAAGAAATGAACTTCTTTAATTCCTTTATTGATAAAGGGCTTCTGGACAGACTGAACCATGTGCTGAATTCTGAATTTGCCCATGTTACCTATACTGAAGCGATCGAACTTCTGGAAAAAGCAAATGACAAATTTGACTATAAAGTATCCTGGGGCTGTGATCTTCAGACTGAGCATGAGAGATATCTGACAGAACAGGTGTTTAAGCGTCCGGTCTTTGTGACAGATTACCCTAAGGAGATCAAAGCTTTTTATATGAAGCAGAATGAGGACGGAAAGACTGTGGCGGCAATGGACTGTCTGGTTCCGGGGATTGGCGAGATCATCGGAGGAAGTCAGAGAGAGGATTCTTATGAAAAGCTGAAACAGCGCATGGAAGAACTGAACTTAAAGGAAGAGGACTACGGATTTTATCTGGATCTTCGCCGGTATGGCTCTACCCGCCATTCCGGATTTGGCCTGGGATTTGAAAGATGCGTTATGTATCTTACAGGTATGCAGAATATCCGTGATGTGATTCCTTTCCCAAGAACTGTAAACAATTGTGAATTATAAGAGGAGCACTATGAGATTTTTCCATATAGCAGATGTTCATCTGGGAGCGGAGCCTGACAGGGGCTTCCCCTGGAGCCAGGACAGAAGCCGGGAAATCTGGGACAGTTTCCGAAAAGTGATCGAACAGGCCGGCAAGTTTCATGCCGACCTGTTTCTTATTGCAGGAGACCTGTTTCACCGGCAGCCTCTGGTAAAGGATTTAAAAAAAGTAAATGCTCTGTTTTCTATGATACCGGATACAAAGATCGTGCTGATAGCAGGAAATCATGATTACTTAAGAAAAGATTCTCCATACAGAAAATTTAAATGGGGGAAAAATGTCCGGGGGCTTTGGAACCAGAACATATCTCATGTGGATTTTCCGGAACTGGGAGTGCGGATAAGCGGATGCAGCTATGGCAGCAGAGAGATTACCCGTCCTGTGTACGATTCTTTGAAAAAATCAGGGGAAATGCCTGTAGAAATCCTTTTAGCCCATGGAGGAGATGAAAAGCATATTCCCATATCGAAAGAGAGGCTGGCTGCCAGCGGTTTTGACTATATTGCTCTGGGTCATATTCATAAGCCTCAGATACTGATCAAAGACAGAATGATTTATGCAGGAGCTCTGGAACCTATAGATAAAAATGATATAGGTCCTCATGGATTTATAAAAGGAGAAATCCGTAACGGGAGAGTACAGACAGCTTTTGTTTCTTCTGCTTTGAGGGAGTATAAAAATGCGGAGATCATTGTCACTGAGGCGACTGCCCAGCACAGTCTGGAACAGAAGATCAGAGATATAATAAAAAGCATGGGAGAAGAGAATATTTATACTTTGACAATCCGGGGGAAAAGGGATCCTGAATCAGAGTTTTACTTAAAATCTTTATATAGGGCCGGAAATATCCGGGATATAGAGGATAAAAGCAGGCCTTCCTATTCGCTGGAGGAATTGTGCAGTAGGTATAGGGGAAGCCTTTTAGAAGAATATATCAGAAGTTTCGGAGAAAATCCTGACGAAGAAGAGCAAAAGGCCTTGTACTACGGAATAGGAGCACTTCTGGAGACCGGGGAGGAGATACTGTGATCATCAAAGAAGCCTTTTTAAAAAATTTTGGAAAATTCCAAAAGAAAAGAATTGAATTCCGACAGGGGATCAATATTGTATATGGAGGAAATGAAAGCGGAAAGACCACTTTGTATACCTTTCTTCAGGGCGTTTTTTTTGGAATCCGAAGGAAACGGGGGCCTGCTTCCAGAACCGATGCTTACACGAAGTATCTTCCCTGGGAAAATCCTTCCTGGTATGAGGGAAGTGTTTTATTTCAGGCAGGAGAGAAAGATTTCCGTTTAGAGAGGAATTTCGAAAAAAATGCAAGAGAGGCGGAACTTTATTGTGTCACAGACGGAGAAAAAATGTCTGTGCAGGAAGGAGATCTGGAGATACTTTTGGGAGGAGCTACGCAGAGAATCTATGAAAATACTGCCGCTGTGGGCCAGCTGAAAAGCAGGACAGAAGAAGGACTTACAGCAGAACTGAGAGAATATCTTGCAAATTTTCAGACAGAAGGAGATTTTCGTATGGATCCGGAAGGAGCCGGAAAGCTGCTTAGAGAAAAAAGAAAAGAGTGGGAGAGAGCTGAGAAAGAAGCCAGCGCAAATAAGGAAAAAGCCTTGGATAAGCTTCGGGACAGAATCCAGTATACCAGGGAAGAAATTCAGAATCTGGAAGAAAGACTGGAGAGAATGGAAACTGGAGAGAGCGGACAAAAAGTAATCCCTGATGCAGATAAAGAAATGGGATTCCCTTTGGCAGCTGCTGCGGCCTGTCTTTTTCTTCTTCTGGCAGGGGGAACTGCCGTATTGGTTTTTAAAGTTTCCTGGCTTCTTCTTTTATTGATTTTAATTGCCGAAGCTGTCTTTTTAATGAGATATTTGAGAAGCGGAAAAGAAATGGACAGAGAACGGAGAATGGAAGAAGAGAAAGCGGCTTCGGAAGAAGCGAAAAAAAAGGGCCGGAGACTTTCCTATGAAGAAAATATCCAGGACAAAAATAACCAGCTTTTCAATCTCCAGGAGGAACTGGAAGAATTGGAAAATGATAATGTACAGATCTTAAAAGCGGAAAAAGAAGCCAGAAGTATTGCGTTAGCGGAAAAGATGCTGGCAAAAGCGGCGGGAAATCTTCAGAGCCGCAAAGGAAATTTTCTGAAGAACAGAGTCTGGGAGATTCTCAGTGAACTTACCGGCGGTAAGTATCAGGGAGGAATTATAGATGAGAATTTTCAGGTACGTCTGGATACAGGAGACAAATATGTGGAACTTCATCAGGTAAGCCAGGGAACTGTAGAACAAGTCTATTTTGCCCTGAGAATGGCCGCAGGCGAACTTTTATGCCGGGAAGAAGAACTGCCGGTGCTGTTGGACGAGACATTTGCCATGTACGATGATAAACGGTTAATGGCAGCTTTGGAATGGCTTTATGAGAATCGGAAACAGACAATACTTTTTACCTGTACCAACAGGGAAATTCAGATGCTGGAAAAATTAAGGATTCCCTGGTATTTGGTACATATTTAAGCCTGCGTTTATATTTTGCAGCATAAAAAGGTTGCCCAGCAATAACTGGACAACCAAAAAACTTTATACTTTTTTCACTGTCTACTTAACGGGAAGCATATCATTTAACGCGACAGCCCCTTGCTGCTTTATGAAACGGATCTTTGGTGTACTGATTATCCTCAGCCTTTCATATAGCGGTGAGAATGTCTTTTACGATATTCTTCCCCTTTGATCCGGATGTAATTCCAGGACATATGCAGTACCGGCGCCAGACCAGCTGCCAGGAGTACCACGGTAACCAGGCTGATATCAGCGGTGATGGTGTAAACATGCGCTGCATAGAGAATTACAAATAATGCAATACAGACATTGAGAATGGAAATAATTTTATTCATCATAGTGGCACCTCCTTCATTGCTATGAAAAGAATTCTTTTATTTTTCTATATTATACATCTATTGTCAGTAAATTACAACAGACGCAAAAGAAAATAATAAAAATAATGGGAGGTACCTTGAAATAATTAGTTTCTCTTTTTCCCTTCTTTTAATTCTTTATTGTGTTTTGCTACCAGTTTATTGATCCTGTCTACCGGATTCAGCAGATTACTGATAGACGTATCATGGTTCAGAGTATCAATGATAAGAGCAATGTATTTGCTCATATCGCAGTTTACATAGTATGGCTTCTGGAGCAGCTCATCTGTCTGATAAACCAGGTTTGTGGTCAGGAGACGGTCAAAATCTCCGTTCTTGTACGCGGCATCAAAGCGTTCCAGTCCGTTTGTAAACAATCCAAAGGTAGAACACATAAAGATTTTTGCTGCGCCTCTCTCCTTTAAGAGTTTTGCCACTTCCAGCATGCTGTCGCCGGAGGAGATCATATCGTCAATAATAATCATATTTTTTCCGGAAACATCAGAACCGAGAAATTCATGTGCTACTATAGGATTCCGTCCATCTATGATAGTAGAATAGTCGCGGCGCTTATAAAACATTCCCATATCTATGCCCAGAACGTTGGCCAGATAAATGGCACGGGTTGTGCCTCCGGCATCGGGACTGATGATCATCAGATGATCGCTGTCTATTTTTAAGTCAGGTTCTGCTTTAAAAAGTCCTTTGATAAACTGATATGCAGGCTGAACAGTTTCAAAACCATGGAGAGGAATAGAATTCTGGACTCTGGGATCATGGGCATCAAAGGTAATGATGTTATCGACTCCCATACTGATCAGTTCCTGAAGAGCCAGAGCACAGTCCAGAGATTCTCTCCGGGTCCTTTTGTGCTGACGGCTTTCATAAAGGAAAGGCATGATCACATTGACTCTTCTGGCTTTTCCTCCTACGGCGGCAATGATCCTTTTCAGATCCTGGAAATGATCGTCAGGGGACATGTGATTGGTGTGGCCGCAGAGAGAGTAAGTCAGAGAATAGTTGCAGACATCCACCATAAGATAAAGATCGTCGCCGCGGACGGATTCCTCCAGAATGCCCTTTGCTTCGCCGGAACCGAAACGAGGGGTCTGTGCGCCGATCAGATAAGAAGGCCGTTCATATCCTTCAAACTGCAGATTGTTTTTTTCCTGATGGTCACGGTCCTTCCGCCATTTCACAATGTAGTCGTTGACCTTTGCCCCAAGCTTTTCGCAGCTTTTCAGGGGAATGATGCCAAGACGGCCTACCGGAAGTGAATCTAAAGGTGTTGCGATTTTTGGTGCCATGTTCATTTTCCTCCTAAAAGTCTTTTTTGGATTCTTATGTCATTTCCTATGAGTTTGATCATAGTATAATTGCTGGATACTCTGGAAAAAGTTCTTTCAGAATAAGTATCCAGAAAATCCTCCATGGTCAGGTTTGTGGAAATGATAGTTGCTTTTTTATTCATAATCCGCTCATTGATGCAGCAGAAAAGCTGAGAGGAGACAAAACTGTTGGTAAGTTCTGTTCCAAGATCATCAATGATAAGCAGATCACAGTCATAAATAAAAGAAGCCATATCAGCGGACTGATGATCCTTATGAAAGGTGTTTTTTGACAACAGGTCGAATAAATCGAAAGAAGTAAAATACAGGACAAAAAAAGAGCGGTCCAGCAGTTCTTTAGCTATGCAGTGAGTCAGAAATGTCTTCCCCACACCAGTATCTCCATAAATCATCAGATTATTGAAATCCTTCGGAAAGCCATTGATAAAATCCCAGGCCTTATCATAAGCCTGATGAGCAGCCTGAAGAGCGGTAATTCCGCTTCCCGGATCCTGAAAATCAGAAGCATAATACTGAAAGGTAAAATTGTCAAAATTTTCTTTTTCCAGGATGTCCCGGATATTAGACTGGGTATATAACAAATCAACAGCCGCTTTGCGGAAACAGGCGCATTTTTCCCCCTTTACAAAGCCTGTATCTTTACATACCGGGCAGTCATAATGAAGTTCCAGGTAATCGGGAGGAAAACCTTCTTTCTGGAGAAGAACTCTGCGCTCTTCTCCCAGAGTTCTGATTTTACCTGCCAGATCGAAATCCTCTCCCTGGTCAGCGCCCAGAACAAGACGTGCTTTTTTCAGCCCTAAGCCGGCGATTTCCCGGCGTATTTCAGCAAGGCGCGGGATTTTTTCTTCTGCCGTCCGGATATGTTCGTCCTGCTCATGCTTATGTAAAAATTGTTTTTGATTGTAATCCCGCATGATTGCTTCATATTGAAAATTTTTCAGTGCCACAGCAAATCTCCTTTTAATTATTTCCCAAGAAGCTGTTTCTCAAGCTCCGCCATGTTGTAGTTTCTCTGATGAAAGTTATTAAATTTGTTTTTGGAACCTGAAGCCTGAACTTTAGGCCTGACATTGGCCTTTTCTGCTTTTTTCTTTTGAAAATTCAGATCCAGGGAGTCAACATCCGAGAGATGCTGGACACCTTTTTTAAACCAGCTCTCCAGGATACTGTCCGCATAGGAAAAACTGGCCTTTCCGGTGGAAAGAACGGTACGGCTGCAGGCTTCTGTGATGATGTCCAGAGTAAAACCATATTGATTCATCCAGAGATTCATATATTGGATTTCTTTATCCAGTGGATTTCGGTTCGTGATACCGAAAGCCCGCAGGATAGTAAAGTAGTTTTTATTATAAAGATTGGTCTCCTCTTTTGCCTGGCTGACGGTAGTGATGTTTTGCTGCGCCCAGGAAAGCCCCACTTTTTTTATATATGCCATAGAGGAGCTGCCCTTGGAAACACAGTATTCAATTAAATATTCCAGGAGTTCAGCAGACAAATGGACTTCATCATAAAGATAGAGGAGGGTTTCTGCGTCAGTAGAGGTAAGAGGTCTTCCAAGATATTGTTCTGCAATAAAAAGAAGCTGCCGTACTTCTTCCTGCCCCTTTAATTCCTGTACCTTGTTGCGGGAAAGGGATCTGTCAGAAGGACTTTCTTTAGTCGGAGACAGCTTCGGTTCAGGGGCAGAAAAAAGAATACCGGTTACATTTCCGGACTGATCAAAGGAAACTTCCAGAATGCCGGTTTCCTTCCAGTAACGGAGGGCTCTTACAATGTCCGCTTCCGTGCAGTTCAGCCTGTCAGCAATGGACGAAAGATCCATCAATGTACTTTCACCGCTGCAGCGCCGCAGAATATACAGGTATATTTTTACAAATTCCCCGTTGGCATTGGGCATATAGTCATCCAGAAAACGATTGGAAACAAAGGTGTATTCCCCCGGAAAGCTGTTGTAAACTTGAAACTGTCCCATGTTCAACATCCTTTACATTTTACTTTTTCTTAATGAATCATCCTCAGTATAGCATATAATTTTTAAAAAGAGAACAAAGATTTTTTATGATAACGAAAATGGGCGCGTTTAAAAATTTTTTTATAAGAAATGTGGATAATGTGGATAAAAAAGTGGATAGATTTTATGGGAAACCTGCTAAATGTCGAATATGTTAGGTTTTTAGCATATTTTTGTAAAAAATGTTGTCTTATTATGTCAACTCGATTATACACAAAAAAATCCACATGCTTTGGGGAAAAAGCATGTGGATGAATTGGTGGATAATGTGGATAACTCTACATACCCAGGAGGTTTTCGCCGATTTTATATACATCTCCTGCACCCATAGTTATCAACACATCCCCGTGGATACAATTTTTTAATAAAAATTCTTCGATTTCGTCAAAAGTAGGGAAGTAGTGCACATCGGTCCCCTTTTCGGCGATCAAAGCAGCCAGGTCACGTGAGGATATTCCTAAATTGTCAGTTTCTCTGGCCGGATAGATATCGGCCAGGACAACTTTGTCGGCAAGAGAGAGAGCCTGAGCGAACTCTGGCATGAGGGCCTTTGTTCTGGTGTAAGTGTGCGGCTGGAATACGCACCAGATCCTGTTATGAGGATAATTCTGGGCTGTTTTTAAGGTGGCGGCGATTTCTGTAGGATGATGAGCATAATCGTCGATCACAGTTACTCCGGCAACTTTTCCTTTATACTGGAATCTGCGGTCTGTACCTCCGAAATGAAGCAGACCTTTCTGAATAGTTTCTACAGGAATTCCGATCTTTCTGCTCAGCGCAATAGCTGACAGGGCATTGGAAACATTATGGATCCCCGGAACCGCCAGAGAAAACCGTCCTATTTTCTTCCCTTCATAAAGACAGTCGAAAGAAGGGTGAGCAGTTTCATCAAAAACAATATTTTCGGCAGTGTACTGGGCTGTTCCGTTCAGGGCATAGGTAATGATCTCACAGGGGAGTCCTTTTGTGATCTCTTCTACCTGAGGAATTTCATTGTTGATGATCAAGGTACCGTCTTCGGGAAGCTTTTCGGCAAAGAGACGGAAAGAATGACGGATATCATCAATATCTTTGAAAAAGTCCAGGTGATCGGCATCAATGTTCAGAATGATGCTGATTTTTGGGAAAAAGCTTAAAAAGCTGTTGGTATACTCGCAGGCTTCTGTGACAAAGGTTTCTGAATGGCCAACCCGTATGTTTCCATGGATAGCGGGCAGGATCCCTCCTACAGAGATGGTGGGATCGGCTTCTTCTTCCAGAAGAATATGAGAGATCATAGAGGTTGTGGTTGTTTTACCATGAGTACCGGAAACAGCGATAGGCAGATCATAATTTTTCATGATCTGTCCCAGAAGCTCCGCTCTTGTGAGCATGGGGATGCACATTTCCTTTGCTTTCTGAAATTCCGGATTGTCTGGATGAATGGCTGCGGTGTAGACTACCAGATCTATATCGGATGTGATATTAGATGCCCTCTGACCGATATAGACTCTGGCGCCTCTGGATTCCAGCTGTTTGGTAAGTTCTGAAGCCTTGGCGTCAGAACCTGAAATGGTGAAATCCTCTTCCAGAAGGATTTCTGCCAGGCCGCTCATACTGATACCTCCGATCCCGATAAAATGGATATGCATTGGTTTATTAAAATCAATCTGATACATGATTAAAGAGTCCCTTCCTTTTTTATAAAGAATTATACCTAAAATTTCAGAAAATGGAACCCCTTTCTTAGAAGAAGGGTAAAAAGCAGGTAAAATGTCACAAAAAGAAGCCACTTGTCGAAAAAAAATTGTTAAAAATGTTCACTTTTTTAAAGCGATGTGTTATAATGTAAAAACCATAGAATATACAAGAGGTGATTGCATGATTAAGAAAGAGATGATTGCAATGTTGCTTGCCGGAGGACAAGGCAGCAGATTGGGCGTTCTGACTGCAAAAGTGGCAAAGCCGGCAGTGACATTTGGCGGAAAATACAGAATCATAGACTTTCCGCTCAGTAACTGTATAAATTCAGGAGTGGACACCGTAGGAGTGCTGACACAGTATCAGCCTCTGCGCTTAAATACCCACATTGGTATCGGCATCCCCTGGGATCTGGATCGTAATGTAGGAGGCGTCTCGATTCTTCCTCCTTACGAAAAGAAAACCAATACGGAATGGTATACCGG
>DWUX01000022.1 GCA_019120545.1 Candidatus Blautia stercoripullorum
CGTTCTGTTCCGGCATAAGATAGATCACCGGGTGCATGGTGTCGGGATTCAGTTCTGCGCTGTTGGCGTCCTTAAAACCGGCTACATTTCTGGCAAATTCTACAATAGCCATCTGCATGCCCAGACAGATTCCCAGGAATGGAATCTTGTTTTCCCTGGCATATTTTACAGCCTGGATCTTTCCTTCCGTTCCTCTGTGTCCAAAGCCTCCCGGGATCAGGATTCCGTCTACCCCTTTCAAAAGCGCCTGGCAGCCCTGGCTCTCGATTTCTTCTGAGTCTACCCAGCGGATATTGACGTTTACCCGGCTGGCGATACCGCCGTGTTTTAAAGCTTCTACCACACTTAAGTAAGCGTCATGAAGCTGGATGTATTTCCCTACGATAGCGATTTCTGTCTCGGACTGGGGATTCCGCAGGTTCTCCACCATAGCCGTCCAGTCTGTAAGGTCCGGTTCCGGGCATGGGATATGAAGACATTCACAGACCACCTGAGCCAGATGTTCTTTTTCCATAGCCAGAGGGGCCTCATACAGGTATTCCACATCCAGATTCTGGAGTACATGATTGGGCGGTACATTACAGAACAGTGCGATCTTGTCTTTCAGCTCATCAGACAGCCGATACTCCGAACGGCATACCAATACATCCGGCCACAGACCCATACTCTGAAGTTCTTTTACACTGGCCTGAGTAGGCTTGGTCTTCAGCTCTCCGGAAGCTTTCAGATAAGGTACCAGGGTCACGTGGATCAGCACTGCGTTTTCCTTTCCCACATCATGCTGGAACTGACGGATGGCTTCCAGGAAAGGCTGGCTCTCAATATCTCCTGCAGTTCCTCCCACTTCTATAATCGCAATCCGGTCTTCCTCAGGGGTTTTTCCTCTGTAAAACCGGCTTTTGATCTCATTGGTAATGTGAGGGATGACCTGTACCGTGCCGCCGCCATAATCCCCGTGACGTTCCTTCTGAAGCACTGTCCAGTAAATTTTTCCCGTAGTCACATTTGAATTTTTATCCAGGCTTTCATCAATAAATCTCTCATAATGTCCCAAGTCCAGATCTGTCTCTGTGCCGTCGTCAGTAACAAAGACTTCTCCATGCTGGATAGGGTTCATAGTGCCCGGGTCCATATTAATGTAAGGGTCAAACTTCTGCATGGTCACCTGATACCCTCTTGCTTTCAAAAGCCTTCCCAGAGAGGCAGCCGTGATCCCTTTACCCAGGCCTGAGACCACTCCTCCGGTTACGAATACATATTTTACCATCACATTTTCCTCCTTCTACAATGATCGGGTAGGAAAGAGTCCTTTCCTACCCGATGCGATACTGCGGGCAGCTCCAGGCAAAGCCTGTCGCTGTCCGTTGCCCGGCAAATGCCTGCTCGTGCAAGCACGACAGTCGCTTGCCGGGGCGTATCGCACAAAAAGGCGTCAGAATCTCCCAAACAGAAATTCTGACGCCTTCGTCATAACTTTATTCATAACTGCTGTCTACTATAACCGATTTTTTTCATTTTGTAAATCCCTGTTTTGAAAAAATTTTTATAACTGAAATTTCTGGATACTCTGGCGAAACTCTCTGTTTTCTCCGTGGCAGCTCACCACAAGAGGTTTCTCCAGTCCCAGGGCAAATACTCCTAATATAGATTTCCCGTCTACTACGGCGCTGTTATAGGCCAGGTCCACATCGAAGTCACATTTCCTTGCTGCCCGGACAAATTCCTTTACATCGTCCGGCTTTTTCAGACATATCTTCATATCTTCCATAAAAACAACCTCCTGCTTTATACTATGATGCCATGATTTTCCAGGTCATAGCGCTCATGACTGCCTGCAGACATATGGCATCATAAGGATATCTAAGTATCCCCTGCTCCCGGCTTTTTTAAACAGAAAGGAAAAAGAATTTTAAAAAATTTCAAAAAAGGGATTGACATTTTTCTTTCCCTGAGTATATACTACACAACGTAAAGCAAAGGCGCTTTGGATAGAGATATCCAGGGCGCTTTTTCTATTTCTATGGAAAACAGATTCTGCAAAAGGAATCTGTAGGAAAGGAGCATACTATGAAAAAAGATATTCCTGCTTTATACGGAAGCCTGGTATTTAATGATAAGGTCATGAGAAACAAACTTCCGAAAGATGTTTACAAAGCTCTTAAGAAAACCATTGAGAACGGCACCCATCTGGAGCTGGAAGTAGCAAACTCTGTGGCAGTTGCCATGAAGGAGTGGGCCGTAGAAAACGGCGCTACCCATTTTACACATTGGTTCCAGCCTATGACAGGCTTTACCGCTGAAAAACATGACAGTTTTATCTCCCCCACTTCAAACGGAGAAGTGATCATGGATTTTTCCGGAAAAGAACTTGTGAAAGGCGAGCCGGATGCGTCCAGCTTCCCTTCAGGCGGACTGAGAGCTACCTTCGAAGCCAGAGGATACACCGCATGGGATCCTACCTCTCCGGCCTTTATCAAAGACGGAACCCTGTATATTCCTACAGCTTTCTGTTCCTATGGCGGAGAAGCTCTGGATAAGAAAACTCCTCTGCTCCGCTCCATGGAAGCCCTGAGCAATGAGGCAGTAAAGATCCTGCACATTCTGGGCAATACAGCCGTAACTCATGTTTCCACCACCATCGGACCAGAGCAGGAATATTTCCTTGTAGATAAAGATTTATACAAACAGCGCCGTGACCTGGTTCTCTGCGGAAGAACTTTAATGGGAGCTTCCGCACCCAGAGGACAGGAAATGGAAGATCACTACTTCGGCGCTCTGAAGCCAAGAGTTGCCGCTTATATGCATGACCTGGATGAAGAGCTGTGGAAGCTGGGAATCCCTGCTAAGACAAAACACAACGAAGTAGCTCCTTCTCAGCATGAACTGGCGCCTATCTTTGACACCGCCAACGTGGCCGTTGACCACAATCAGCTGACCATGGAGATCATGAAAAAAGTGGCAGATAAACACGGCCTTGCCTGCCTGCTCCATGAAAAACCCTTTGAAGGCATCAACGGAAGCGGCAAGCACAACAACTGGTCTATCTCTACAAATACAGGAGAAAACCTGTTAGATCCGGGAAAAACGCCGGATCAGAATATCCAGTTCCTGGTATTCCTGATGGCGGTTATCAAAGCCGTGGACGAATATGCAGATCTGATGCGTGTTTCCGCAGCCAGCGCTGGAAATGACCACAGGCTGGGCGGCAACGAAGCCCCGCCGGCTATCGTATCCATTTTCCTGGGAGATGAACTGACCGCAGTTCTGAAATCTATTGAAGAGGATACTTACTTTGACGAGCATCAAAGCGTACAGCTGGAGACCGGCGCACATGTGCTTCCTCATTTTATGAAAGATAACACGGACAGAAACCGTACTTCACCTTTCGCCTTTACCGGAAACAAATTTGAGTTCCGTATGCTTGGTTCCTCTGCTTCTGTGGCAACACCAAATATTATCCTGAACACAGCTGTGGCAGAAGCCCTGTCTCAGTTCGCCAAAGAGCTGGAAGGAACTGCACCGGAAGATATGGAGCATGCTGTACATGAACTGATCAAACGTGCCATTAAGAAACATAAAAAAGTAATCTTCAACGGAAACGGCTACACAGAAGAGTGGGTGGAAGAAGCCAAAAAAAGAGGTTTATACAATCTGGAGTCTACTCCTGACTGCCTCCCTCAGTTTATCTCTGACAAGAACGTGGAGCTTTTCACAAAGCATCACATCTTTACAAAAGAAGAAATCTTCTCCCGTTACGAGATTCTTCTTGAGAACTATGTAAAAACCATCGGCATTGAGGCAAAGACCATGAAGGAAATGCTTACCAAAGACTTCCTTCCTGCAGTAAGCAGCTATGCAGCTTCCGTGTCAGACAATGCTCTGGCCATGAAAGCGCTGGCGCCTTCTGTACCTACCGCTTCTGCTGAAAGTCTGGTTTCTTCTCTGGGGGATGCCTACGAAAAGATTTCATCTGCTCTGTCTACACTGGATGAAGAGATCCAGGAGATCGATAAAAAAGGCTCCATGCAGGAATCTGCAGACTACTGCCATAAGACCGTTCTCGCTACTATGGATGAGCTGCGGGCAGCCGCCGATGAAGCCGAAGCAAAAATTCCGGATGAGGAGCTTCCATATCCTACCTATGACGCTCTCCTCTTCTCCGTGTAAAGGAGCCTACTCCAAATGGAACTGGATGCACAATATGAAATAAAAGAAGCCTGCGGCGTTTTCGGTATCTATGATTTTTCCGGAGACGACGTAGCGCCTTCCATCTACTACGGACTCTCTGCCCTCCAGCACAGAGGGCAGGAGTCCTGCGGCATTGCCGTAAGCGACACCAAAGGACCTAAGGGAAATATTGATTCCCACAAAGGCATGGGACTGGTCAGCGAGGTATTTAAAGAAGAAAATCTCCACAGTCTCCATGGCAATCTGGGAATCGGACATGTGCGGTACTCCACCACAGGAGCCACCACTCTGGCCAACGCCCAGCCTCTGGTGCTGAACTATGTAAAGGGAACTCTGGCTCTGGCCCACAACGGAAACCTGGTAAACGCCCAGGAACTGCGGGATCATCTGGAGAAAAACGGCGCCCTCTTTCATACCACTACTGATTCAGAGGTGATCGCCTACTGTATCGCAAGAGAACGTATAACCTCTAAGACTGTAGAAGAGGCTATCCTGAAAACAGCCGGTATGATCCGGGGAGCTTACGGTCTGGTCATCGCCAGCCCCAGAAAGCTCATCGGAGTCCGGGATCCCCTTGGTCTGAAACCTTTGTGTCTTGGAAAGAGAGACAACGCCTATATCCTGGCTTCTGAAAGCTGCGCCCTCCAAAGCGTTGGCGCTGAATTTGTCCGGGATATCCGACCCGGTGAGATCATCACTATTACAGAACAGGGGATTTCTTCTGACTATACGCTCTGTCGGGAAAAGAAAGCTCACTGTATCTTTGAATATATTTATTTTGCAAGGCTGGACAGCACCATGGATAACATCAATATCTATGACGCCCGAATCCAGGCAGGCGCCGCTCTGGCAAAATCCTATCCGGTGGAAGCAGATCTGGTCTGCGGGGTTCCGGACTCCGGTATTCCCGCAGCCAAAGGTTTTTCCGAGGCTTCCGGGATCCCCTTCGGCCTTGCTTTCTATAAAAACAGCTATGTAGGCAGGACCTTTATCAAACCTACTCAGAAAGAGCGGGAAAACAGCGTCCGCCTTAAGCTCAATGTTTTGGAGTCTGTGGTAAAAGGAAAGCGTATCGTATTAGTGGACGACTCTATCGTCCGGGGCACCACCATCGCCAATCTGATTCATATGCTGAAAAAGGCAGGGGCCGTAAGCGTCCATGTACGGATCAGTTCACCCCCCTTTTTATATCCCTGCTATTTTGGCACGGATATACCATCCAACAAGCAGTTGATCGCCTCTTCCCATTCCACAGAAGAAATCTGTTCCATGATCGGGGCAGATTCTCTGGGATACATGAAAATTGAGGACCTTCAGTCCATGGTAGGAGACCTTCCTATCTGTAAGGCCTGCTTTGATAATCAGTATCCCATGAAGATCCGGTAATCAGGGAAATGATACCCCGTCATTTTCCGATTACATATATCACATTTTTCTTTATTTTAGCCAGCAGCAGACCAGAGATATACATCTGGCGGCTGCAACAAAGCTGGGCGGCGCCCCAAAGATATTCAGGCGTATCGGCGGGGCTCCGTTCAGAAAAAAGAAGCAGATCATACAGGCTTTCCTCCTATATGTCTGCTTCTTTTTTAAATGATATAATTATTTCCTGCCTGGTCGCTCCAGTCCAGAAGATCCTCCAGAGTATATCCTTCTGTCACTTCCCGGATAGCTTTGTCCAGCTTTTTCCAGAAAATCAAAGTCACGCAGTCAGCCGCTCTGGGACATGGATTTACTTCTCCCTCCAGGCATTCTACCGGGGCAAGGCTGCCTTCCGTCAGTCTCAGAATATCCCCCAGAGGATATTCCTTTGGCCTTCTGGCAAGCCGATATCCTCCCTGAGGCCCCCGGATGCTTTTTACATATCCGGCCTTGACCAGAACCGCCACGATCTGCTCCAGATATTTTACAGAAATTTCCTGTCTGGCCGCTATGTCCCGGATCCTTACTGGCTCTCCCGTATCATGGACCGCGATATCCAGCATCAGGCGGAGCGCATATCGTCCTTTCGTTGAAATCTTCATCTTATCCCTCAAAAAGCGGCGTAGAATAATACCTGTCCCCGCTGTCCGGCAAGATCACTACAATGGTCTTTCCTTTATTCTCCGGTCTCCTGGCCAGCTCCATGGCTCCGTGGAGAGCTGCCCCTGAAGAAATCCCCACCAGGATACCTTCTTTGTGAGCCAGAAGCTTTGCTGCGGCAAAGGATTCCTCACTTCCCAGAGTCAGTATTTCATCATAAACCTGTGTATTGAGAGCTTTGGGAACAAATCCTGCGCCGATTCCCTGAAGTTTGTGAGGCCCTGGAGCTCCCCCGGAAAGCACAGGAGAATCCGAAGGCTCTACGGCAACTACTTTCACCTGAGGATTCTGGGATTTCAGATACTCTCCGGTTCCTGTAATGGTTCCGCCGGTTCCCACACCTGCTACAAGGATGTCTACTTTCCCATCGGTATCCTGCCAGATTTCCGGGCCGGTGGTCTTTCTGTGAGCCTCTGGATTTGCCGGATTTTCAAACTGACGGGTAAGGAAACTTCCGGAAATCTCTTTTGCCAGTTCTTCTGCTTTTTCAATAGCTCCCGTCATTCCTCTGGCACCCTCGGTAAGGACAATTTCTGCCCCATATGCCTTCAGGATATTTCTCCGCTCCACACTCATGGTCTCCGGCATGGTCAGGATCAGACGATAGCCTTTGGAAGCTGCAATGGCAGCCAGACCGATGCCTGTGTTTCCTGATGTAGGCTCAATAATGGTGGCCCCAGGCTTTAAAAGCCCTTTCTCCTCTGCATCCTGAATCATGTTCCTGGCGATTCTGTCCTTTACACTGCCTGCCGGATTCAGATATTCCAGCTTGACCAGCACCCTGGCTTCCAGACCTTCTTCTCTCTCAATGTTCCGGATCTCCATCAGAGGGGTTTTTCCTATCAGTTCCTCAACGCTTGTATAAATTTTCTCTGCCATAAAATACCGCCTTTCTTATATTTCACCAGACAGCAAATTAATCAGACATATCTGCCATTATATTGCTGTTCCAGGTGCATGTTTATTTCCTACTAATTCTATAGGAATTATATATTATACACAGATCTTTGTCAATCTCTTTTCATGAAAACAACCTCCGGATAACATAGTAATTTTTTTCATATCTGTTTCTGCTTGAAACACAGGAGATTTCCGTCTTATAATAAGTATACCCTCAGTGTATAAGGGTATATTCTCAGAAAGGACTGTTATCTGCTATGAAAGATATACATACCGTATCTATTGTTGGTCTTGGAGCCATCGGGTCTTATTTTGCGGAAAAAATACAGCCAGTATTAAAAGACAACCTGCGTATCATCGCAGGAGGCCGGCGAAAAGAACAACTTGAAAAAGAAGGGAGGATCATCAACGGCCATCAGCGTTTCTTCCACGTTGTTTCTCCGGAAGAAAACACAGGCTATTCGGATCTTGTCCTTGTCTGTTCCAAAATGACCGGCTTAGAGCAGGCTCTGAAAGACGCCAGAAATCAAGTAGGACCGGAAACTACGATCCTGACTCCCTTAAACGGCGTAGAAAGCGAGGAAGTCGCCGCCTCCATATATGGCTGGGATCAGGTTTTATATTCCCTTATGCGGGTCAGCAGTGTAAAATCCGGAAATCAGATAACCTTTGATCCGGAAGTCTCTTATATAGAATTCGGAGAACAGATCAATGATCCCAAGGCTCTCTCCCCAAAAGTACAGAAAATCAAAGAATTTTTTGACCAGGCAGGCATACCTTCTGTAATACGGCCTGATATGCTCCGGGCCATCTGGGAAAAATATATCTGCAATGTAAGCGAAAATCAGGTTGCCGCAGTTCTCAATATTCCCTTCGGAGCATGGGGAGCCTGCCCGGACGCTGACAGGCTGCGGGTCCTCACCGCCAGAGAGGTTATACAGATCGCACGAAAAAAAGGAATTCCCATAGAGGAAAATTATGCCGAAGAGCATCTGGACCGTCTCAAAAAACTTCCCCCGGGCAACACCCCATCTACCCTTCAGGATCTGCTGGCCGGCCGCAAAACAGAGGTGGAAATGTTCGCAGGAACTATCCTGCGCATGGGAAAAGAACTGGGTATACCCACGCCCTTTAATGAATTTCTCTATCACGCCATACGGGTCTTAGAAGCCAAAAATGAAGGAAAGATCCCCGGTTCCCGGGGCGGAGCCTTCTCCTGATCTCTCCCTGTTTCCAAAAGGAGCAGTCCTATGAATCATACTTCAGGAATATTTATAGATTTTATGCGAATTTGTCGAGCAT
>DWUX01000200.1 GCA_019120545.1 Candidatus Blautia stercoripullorum
TCACACCTTTTCTATAATTTTAGTAACCAGTTCTTTGAACTGAACGGAAACTCTGTCAGCGGTTTCCTGTACTTCTTTGTGGTCCAGCTTTTGGTCTGACAGTCCTGCTGCCAGGTTGGTGATACAGGAGATCCCTCCGATCTCCATTCCCATATGCCGGGCAGCCATGGCTTCGCAGGCGGTGCTCATTCCCACTGCGTCTCCGCCCCAGATCCGGCACATCCGGACTTCTGCGGGAGTCTCGTAGCTTGGTCCTGTCAGCTGTACATAGACCCCTTCCTGAAGATTGATCCCGCATTCCCCGGCTGCTTTGCGGATCACTTCCCGGATCCTTTTGCTGTATACTTCACTCATATCCGGGAACCGGTCTCCAAGTTCCTCCAGGTTTGGTCCGATCAGAGGATTGGGTACGCCCACTGCGATCTGGTCGGTGATCATCATAAAATCTCCCGGATGAAAGTTCTCATTGACGCCTCCTGCCGCATTGGTGAGGATCAGCTTTTTAGCTCCCAAAAGGCCCATAAGCCTGGTAGGCAGGACCACATCTGACATAGGATATCCCTCGTAATAGTGAACTCTTCCCTGCATGATCACCACCGGAACATTTCCTACATATCCGAAGACAAACCGCCCTTTATGGCCCTTTACTGTGGACACAGGAAATCCTTCAATATCTGAATAATCCACAGTGGCCTCTATCTTAATACCTTCCGCATAATCTCCCAGTCCGCTTCCCAGGATCAGAGCCACCTCTGGTTTGAAATCTGTTTTTTCTCTGATACTTGCCAGACAAGTCTTTAATTTATTTTCCATTTTGTCACTCCTCTCACAAAGTTTCCGCCAGGATTTCCGAGATCATCTTTTCCATCCGGCAGTATTGCTCATAATTGATCAGGATATAGCTTCCCTGAGTGGTGATCAGACCGCTCTCTTTAAACTTTTTGATAGAACGGCTGATGGTCTTTACACAAAGTCCTGTAAAGTCCGACAGCTCCTGGCGGTCTCCTTTCATCTTCATGACTCCATTCTCCGCATATTTCCGGTACCGTTTCATCAGCAGGAAAGCCACCCGGTCCGCGCCCTGAAGGAACAACAGCATCCGGCTGTCCCGAGCCTGTTCCAGCAGATATTCTCCCATCAGCCTGCTTTCCTGCTGAAGGGCGGTAATATCCGAATCCAGCCATTTTTTAAAGCCCTCTTTGGGTATTTTCAATACTTTGCATTTTGTCACTGTCTGGAGTGTGGTCTGGTACTTGTCCAGATCAATGATCACTTCCATCCCGCCAAATGCATAGACTTTATCAAATACCGTAAAGTCATAATTAATACCGTAAATTCTGTAATCTGTGGCTTTAATAAGTCCTTTTCCGATCAGGAACACGGTGTCCGCAGGCTCTCCTTCCTGGACAAAGATGGTTCCTTTTTCCAGTTCTTCCACCACAAAGGTTTCCATCAGCCACATGGGAGCTGTGCGGAAATATTCCTCAAACTGTTTCCGTCTCTCTTCTTCAATTTCATTCAAAAAAGGTAAAATCTGGGCCAGATAATTATTTTCCATCTTTCGTCACCTGCAGTTCTTTTCTATAGGAAGGACCTGTTTTCCTTTGATATATTTTGCCTGGATGTGTCTGTCTTCCCCCAGGTAGATCAGCCGCTCCAGCCTCTCTCTCGTGGAAAGTTCCCTGGCATGGCGGAGGACTCCATCGTCAATGACTACCGCGTCAAATTCATAGCCAGATTCCAGGCTTCCCACCTTTCCGAAGAATTCTCCACCTCCTTTGGTTGCCAGGTAGAAGACTTCTTCCACAGTCAAGGGAGAAAGACTCTGATCCTGGATCCTCCACCGTAGCTTGGAGCACTGGACAGCCATAGCCATGGCCCGGAACATGGAAAGAGAGGTGCCGGCAGCCACATCTGTGCCAAGGCCCATCTTCAATCCCTGATCCAGAAATCTCCTGGCCGGAGCGATCCCCGAAGCCAGGTTTGCATTGGACTCCGGACAATGGGCAATAAACACTCCCTGTTCCTTCATCATCCGGGTTTCCTCCTCATCACTGTATACACAATGAGCCATAATCGTAGGACACGCTCCCCCAAACAGCCCATGGAGACGGTAGGCGTCTCCATAGCAGGAGGCTTGGGTACAAAGCTGGCGGACCCATTCTATCTCACTGAGATTTTCGGAAAGATGAGACTGTACCGGCAGCTGATATTTTTTCTGAAGCTCTGAAAGCTTTTCCATCAGTTCATCGGAGCATGTAGGGATAAATCTTGGTGTCAGAATAGGCTTTACATTGGCAAGATCTGCAGCCGCCAGGATCCAGGCTTCTGTATCTTTGGCAGACTTTTGGGCGCTTTCTTCCTGCAGGCCCTGGGAGCTGTTCCGGTCCATATTTACCTTTCCCACATATCCTGCCAGCCCTGCCTCTTCCATCTTCTTCATCAGCCAGAGAGTAGCTTCCTTATGGCAGGTGGCGAAAACACAGGCTCGTGTGGTTGCGCTGTGGAGCAGATCGTCTATGAATATATTATACGCCTTTTTAGCATACGCTGTATCCTTATATTTCTCTTCCTCAGGAAAAGTGTGGGTGTTCAGCCAGTCAATCAGTTCCTGGTCCATGCCCAGTCCCCGGAAAGTGTACTGGGGAGCGTGGACGTGAAGGTCCACAAGCCCCGGAATGATCAGCTTATCCCCATAATCCCTGCAGGGGATCCCTCTCCATTCTTCCGGGAGAGTTTCAAAAACTCCCCGGCTTTTTCCTTCTTCGCATACTACATAGCCACGGTCCACAGTCTGTATTTTTTTCTGGTCCTCACTGTAACAGATATGGCCTCTGATAGCAAATCTTTCCATGTTCTTGTCTCCTTGTTCTGTCATTCCAATATTTTTTATCGCTGTCCCTTGTCGTAGGGGATACCCTCCGCCTTAGGCGCCCTGGAATTCTTTGAAAACAGCGCCAACACCACAAGGGAAATAATATACGGAAGCATGTTATAAACAGCACTTGGGATATTCAGCGCCTCCAGGATATCGAATCCTGAATACACATTGGACAAGGCCCTGAATAATCCGAAGAGAAGGGCTGCCAGTCCGATGAATTTGGGCTCCCACTGACCGAAGATCATAACCGCCAGGGCCAGGAATCCGAAGCCTGCCACACCGTTTTCAAACTTCCACTCACTGACTCCTGCAGTGATATAAACGATCCCTCCAAGGCCCCCGAAAAGGCCGGAGATCAGAACGCCTGCATAGCGCATTTTGTATACGTTGATACCTACAGAATCCGCTGCCTGAGGATGCTCGCCGCAGGCTCTCAGGCGAAGGCCAAACCGTGTTTTATAAAGAACAATATGTGCAATGATCAAAAGAACAACCGCCAGGATCATAAACCAGCTGACCTCAAAGTTTCCGATCTTAAAAGCGGAAAATGCTTTTCTCTGTTCAATGTACTGGATCGAGGAAGAAACGTTGTTGACATTTTCTGCCATGTTGATCGCTTTTACAAATACCGTAGCCGCCGCTGTACCAAGAAGGTTCATGGCTGTTCCGATCAGGGTCTGGTCTGCCTTAAAATTAATTGCCGATACGGCCAGCAGAAGCGAATAAACCATACCAAAGAGAATACTTCCGATCACAACTGCCAGGATCATAAGGGCAGACGGCAGGCTTCCCATATATTTCATTACCAAAGCGCCGCCCAAAGCGCCGATGACCATAGTTCCCTCTAAACCCAGGTTGATCACGCCGCTCCGCTCGGAGAAACATCCCCCCAGGGCAACAAGCATAAGTACCGATGCATAGATTAATGTATATTGTAATAATAGTGCCATCCTTTTCTTCCTCCTTTCCTACTTTTTCCCTTTTCTGCTCATACAGTATTTAAAGAATAATACAAAACCGCAGAAGTAAATGATGATCGCTGAGATCAGGTCTGAAATCTGGGCGCAGTATACCATCTTGTCCACGTAGGACCCGCCGCTTGTAATGTGCTGGATAAAGAATGCGGAGAAGATACTTCCAATGGGATTCAGTCCTCCAAGGAAAGCTGCCGCGATCCCGTTAAAGCCCATGGCCGGCACTGCAGTCTGTGCGCAGGACCACTGCTCGATGCCGCTTAAGTAGAGGAATGCGGCGCCAAGTCCGGAAAGACATCCTGCGATCACCATGGTCAGGATCATATTTCTCTTTTCTTTCATACCTGCATATTTTGCAGCGTTTTTATTTAATCCTGTGGCCTTCAGTTCGTATCCCAGTTTTGTTTTGCTCATCAGGAACCACACCAGAACGGCGATGATAACTGCCAGGGGAATGGCGATAGTCACATACCGGTTATCAGAAAACAGCTTGTCCAGTCCCAGGCTTGGGATCAGGGCTCCAGGTGCGTTAGTCTTCAGTGCCATAGTATAAGTGGTACTGGATTCCTTTACATTAGTCAGCAGCATGTTCACGCCGTAAAGGCTGATCCAGTTCAGCATGATCCCTGCGATAACTTCATTTACATTTAAGTATGCCTTTAAAATACCCACGATCCCGCCGAGGATACCGCCGCCGATCATAGCTGCGATCATGCAGACATACCAGGGCATCTGATAGGCCAGTCCCAGATAAAGGGCAAGTCCCGCTCCCACCGCGTACTGTCCGGAAGCGCCGATATTGAAAAGTCCTACCTTATAGGCAAATAAAATGGACAGGGTACACATAAGAAGAGGCGCAGTTTTGGCAAGGGTACTTCCGAAATATTCCAGAGCGACCTCAGGTCTGGGGAAGTATAAAAAATTCTTCAGGATCGCGCTCATTGCGCTCCAGGCTTCTGAAGGATTGATACACAAAAGCACAATATAGCCCACCAGAAGTCCCAGAATGATACAGATCAGAGAGGCGATCACAGTCTGTACGCCGGCGATTTCCAGGAATCCTTTCTTTTCGTTTTTCGTATTCATATCCTACACCTCCTGTTTTTTGGCACCGGTCATATAAAGTCCCAATTCCTCAACCGTCACTTCGTCCGGTTTGAATTCCCCGACCAGTTTTCCTTCGTACATTACCAGGATCCGATCCGGCACATCCATAACTTCATCCAGTTCCAGACTGACTAAGAGCACAGCCTTTCCTGCATCCCGTTGTTCAATAAGCTGTTTGTGGATGAATTCGATAGCTCCGATATCTACGCCTCGTGTAGGCTGTACAGCGATCAGAAGATCCGGATCCTTGTCAATTTCCCGGGCAATAATAGCCTTCTGCTGATTTCCTCCGGACATAGCCCGGACAGTAGTAGCCGATCCCTGGCTGGAACGGATATCGTACTCTTCAATGAGACGGTCTGAATATTCCCGGATCTCTTTCCTCTTAAGCACTCCGAACTTATTAGTAAACTGCGGCTCAAAATACCTTTGGAGCACCAGGTTATCTTCCAGTGAGTAATCCAGGATCAATCCATGTTTATGCCGGTCTTCCGGTATATGACTCATTCCCATAACAGAACGCTGACGGATGGATGTATGGGTAATGTCTTTTCCCTTCATGGTAATGCTTCCGCTTTTCAGAGGTTCCAGGCCTGACAGTCCGTAAACCAGTTCCGTCTGTCCGTTTCCGTCGATTCCTGTAATACAGACGATCTCTCCTTTTCGCACCTGGAAGTTCACATCCTGGACTGCGTCTTTCTTATTCTGACCCTCAACGGTCATATGCTTTACATCCAGCACTACCTCTCCCGGTTCTGCAGGTTTCTTTTCCACTTTAAAGCTTACATTTCTTCCTACCATCATAGCGGACAGTTTCTCCGGAGTAGTATCTTTTGTCTCCACCGTACCTACATATTTTCCCTTCCGAAGGACTGTGCAGCGGTCAGATACTTCCATGATCTCGTTTAGCTTATGGGAAATAAAGAGGATGCTTTTTCCCTCTTTTGCAAGCCCCTTCATGATCTGCATCAGTTCTTCGATCTCCTGTACAGTCAGCACCGCTGTAGGCTCGTCAAAGATCAGGATCTCATTATCCCGGTACAGCATTTTTAAGATTTCCGTTCTCTGCTGCATGCCTACGGTAATGTTCTCTACAATAGCGTCCGGATCGATCTGAAGATGGTATCTTTTAGACAGCTCCATAACCTTTTTTCTGGCTTCCTCTTTCTTCAGGAATCCTCCCTGGACCGGTTCCGCGCCCAGGATGATATTGTCCAGTACAGAAAAACATTCTACCAGCTTAAAATGCTGATGTACCATACCGATCCCAAGAGCGTTTGCGTCGTTGGGATTCTTGATATGTACGGTTTTCCCGTCTTTCCGGATCTCTCCTTCCTCCGGCTGATACAGGCCGAACAGCACACTCATCAGCGTAGATTTTCCCGCGCCGTTTTCACCCAGAAGGGCATGGATCTCTCCTTTTTTCAGCTGGAGCGTAATATTATCATTTGCCACAATACCGGGGAATCTCTTAGTTATATTCAGCATTTCAACTGCGTATTCTCCCATTTTGCTTCCTCCTTTCCCTTCTCTTACATGATCGATCCTTGTCTTTCATTTACCGTCACAGATACTTCCGGCATCTGGTCAATAGAATTGTCAATCTGGATCTCCCCGTCAAAAATCTTCTGTACCAGTTCATGGTAATCCTCTACTGTAAAGTTTTCATTCCACTGTGTGGTATCTTCCGGAAGTCCCACATAATTTACAGATGTATCTGTTCCTGATACCAGTCCCAGATTCTCGATCTTTCCTACATGCTCTTCCCATGTGCCGTCCACGATAATAGAATCCAGCATAGCTTTTACCGTAGCTCCCAGGCCTTTCATGGCAGAGGTCACGGTCATTCCTTCTCCGTATGCGTCAATTGTAGGAGACTGGTCACTGTCCACGCCGATCATTTTGCCCCCTACCTTTGCAGCAGCTTCAGCCGCAGAAGTAAAGATTCCTCCGCCGCAGGCAAATACGATCTCTGTCCCCTGGCTGTACCAGGTATCCATGGCTGCTGTGATCTCCGTGGAGCCGTAGAACTGTCCTCCGTATGCATACTCTACTTCCACCTGGTCTACAATACCCAGTTCTTCTGCCGCATCATTGATTCCCTGTACATATCCGAATCCAAAGCGCATAACTGCCGGCACTGCCTGGCCGCCCAGGAATCCCAGATTCCGGTAGCCTAATTTTACTGCTGCATATCCTGCCATATACCCGGGGATCTCCTCCTGGTAAACTGCGCAGTATGTGTTTTCCGTGTTGTAATAATCGGAAGCCTCATAGGCATCCGGATCATCATAATACTTATTTCCTACTGCCGCAGCGATAATGTCTCCCGCAGTCATATCCAGGGCGATAAACTTCACATCCGGATATTTGTAGGTCACTTCCACCAGAGCCGGAGCAAAGATATATCCCGGCATAACAATGATATTATAACCTTCCGCCACAGCCACATCGATCATGGCGATACGGGCGTAATCTGTGTCCCCGTCCGGCTTTTTGTAGGTAAAATCAATGTTGTTTTCCGTGCAGTATTCCAGACAGGCTTCATAAGTAGTCTGGTTGAAAGACTGGTCTGTAATGTCGCCGCTGTCTGTGATCATGGCTACACGATAGTCTGAATCACTGGTGCTTTCTTTAGTTCCCGAAGGTCCGCAGCCCAGGACAGAAACTGCTACGCACACTGCCAGAAGAAAAGCGGCAAGCCTTTTCAGTTTTTTCATTTCTTCGTTCCTCCTTTGTCAAAATTTTTTATTTTAAATAGGAAAGCAATGAAGTTCCGATGGTATTTTCCGGCATATGAAGTCCAAAATTGTCAACAATAGTAGCGCCGATCACTGCAAAAGTATCCTGTTCCGGCAGCATTCCATTCCCCTCCATAGCCTTTCCATAGGCAAGGAAAGGCACCTTTTCTCTTGTGTGGTCAGTTCCTGTATAGGTGGGATCATTGCCATGGTCTGCGGTAATGATGAGAAGGTCCTCTTCCCTTAATTTTTCCAGTAAAACTTCCAGTTTTTCATCAAACATTTCCAGCTCTTTTGCATAGCCTGCCGGGTTTCTTCTGTGCCCCCATTTCGCGTCAAAATCTACCAGATTTACAAAACACAGCCCCTGGAAATCTTTATCTGCCAGTTCAATAGTCTGCTCCATACCATGGACAGAAGATTTGGATTTATAGGCTTCTGTGATCCCCTCTCCATCAAAGATATCCTTGATCTTTCCTACAGAGATCACATCCAGGCCATGATCCTTCAGCACATCCAGGGCCGTTTTCATCGGCGGTTTCAGGGCGTAGTCGTGACGGTTGCTGGTCCGCTCAAACTCCCCTTTCTTCTTTCCGATATAAGGTCTTGCAATAACCCTTCCCACTCTCCATTCTTCTTTCATGGTCAGCTCTCTTGCGATCTCACAGCAGCGGTACAGCTCCTCCAGGCCGAAGGTCTCTTCATTTCCGCAGATCTGGAGCACAGAGTCCGCAGAAGTGTACACGATCATATGGCCGGTGGCGATCTCCTCTTCTCCCAGTTCCTCTATGATCTCTGTTCCGCTGGCGCTTTTATTTCCGATCACCTTATGTCCCGTCCGCTTTTCCAGCTCTTCGATCAATTCTTTGGGAAAACCATGTTCTGTAAAGGTTTTAAAAGGCTTTTTCGTCTCGATCCCCATGATCTCCCAGTGGCCGGTCATGGTGTCTTTCCCGTTGCTCCGTTCTCTCAGGGCAGCCTGGTAACCAAGGGGATTTTCCACAGCGGGCACCTGCTTAAGAGGCGTCAGATTCGCCATCCCCAGCTTCTGCAGTGTGGGGATCCGGAAGGTCTCCACAGACTCTGCTATATGTCCAAGGGTATTCACCCCTACATCTCCGAATTTTTCTCCGTCAGGCATAACTCCGATCCCCAGGGAATCGATCACGATCACAAATACCCGTTTATACTCCTTCATATCCATCCTCCTTACCTTTACTCTTCCAGATTTCCAGGGCCGAATCCCTGGGGAAGCAGCTCTTCCAGCCTGTATATCTTATAGTCTTCTTTTCCCTTTGCCAGTATGATCTGAAATTCTTTCGGGCTGCAGAATTCCATCATCACCTGTCTGCAGACTCCGCAGGGAGGCGCATAATCCGTAAGTTTTCCTTCCGGACCGCCTACAATGCAGATGGCCTCAAACTCTCTCACACCTTCACTGACAGCTTTAAAAAACGCTGTTCTTTCCGCACAGTTTGTAGGAGTATAGGCTGCATTTTCAATGTTACATCCTGTATAGATCTGCCCGTTCTTTCCAAGGAGAGCAGCCCCTACCTTAAAATGAGAATATGGCGTATAAGAATAGGAAAGCTGAGCGATAGCTATATCGATCAATTCCTGGATCTTTGCTTTTTCCATTGTGATTCCTCCTCTACTTCTCTGCCTTCTGATCTGCCTTGATCAGGTTCCGTATTGCCTGTACTGCCACCCGGATGGCCATATCTGTGTCGTGGACTACCGGATTCTCCAGTCCTTCTTTCTCTCTCTCCTGATTAGCCATGACCAGGAAACAGGAGCCTGCCCGCACTCTCAGATGACTGGCTACCACAAAAAGGGCTGCGGATTCCATTTCTGAGGCAAGACATCCCAGCCGTTTCCAGGCTTCCCATTTATTCAGCAGTTCGTAGCTCACCGGCATCCGTTCCGGGGAATGCTGTCCATAAAAAGAATCTTTGCACTGGACAACCCCTACATGATAAGGACTTTCCAGTTCTTGGGCCGCCTGGATCAGCGCATTGGTCACCCGGATATCCGCCACTGCCGGGAATTCAATCGGGGCATATTCCTTGCTGGTTCCTTCCATACGGATGGCGCCGTTTGCAATGACAACATCTCCGCTTTTCACATCCAGCTGCATGCCCCCGCAGGTTCCGATCCGGATAAAAGTATC
>DWUX01000201.1 GCA_019120545.1 Candidatus Blautia stercoripullorum
CATCTCTCTTTCTTCCTCACGGAAGATCAGATTATAATGGCCCTGAATGGATACAAACTTCTGGAAGCCTTCCTTTTCTGCCAGTGCGTTTGCCTTGGCAAGCTGATAGGCAAAACAGTTGGAAATTCCGATATAACGGGCTTTTCCCTCTTTAACGATCTTGTTCAGACCCTCCATAATATCGTAAAGAGGAGTCTCGTAATCCCACATATGGTAAATATACAGATCTACATAGTCCAGTCCCAGATTTTTCAGACTGGTATTGATCATCCGTTCAATATGTTCCTGTCCGGAAATTCCCTGCTGGATCTCCTCCGGTGTCCGGGGGAGAAATTTTGTGGCAATTACCACATCTTCCCGCTTTGCAAAATCTTTTATCGCCCGGCCTACATACTGTTCACTGGTACCGCTCTGATACCCGATAGCTGTATCAAAAAAGTTAACTCCAAGATCCAGTCCTTCTTTAATGATTTCCCGGGAATGTTCCTCGTCTATTGTCCAGCTGTGCTGTCCGTTTTTGGCGTCTCCAAAGCCCATACATCCCATACAGATCCTGGACACCGTCAGATCTGAGTTGCCAAGTTTTGTATACTTCATAAAAGAATCCCTCCCTGTTTTTATTCTGCATGGATCCTTCATCGGATCTTCTTTTGGTTTTATTATAGTGAGAAAATGACCATCTGTCTAATACCTATGCTTTATCTTTCTCCATGCCTTTTTTCTATTTTTCCATTTTCCAGTGCCGCAAATATATCTTTTAGGCATTGACAGCAATCCAATCTAAGCATTAGACACGCTTCTCTTTCAAGACTAAAATATAAAAGTACAAAGATAAACACGCTTGTATTTTACACGGTGTCCTTTTATCCGCAGACAAGTGAACTGATACAAATAAGGAGGAGTTCTATGACCATTGATGAGGCAAGCAGGCGCTATAACATTCCCCTGGAAATTCTCCAAGAGTATGAACAATGGGGACTGTGCGGAGCCGTAAAAAAAGTGATGGGCGCCTGGCAGTATGATGATACAGATCTGGAACATCTGAGTATGATCATGACCCTTCACGATATCGGTTTTGAAAATTTTGAGATAGAAACCTATATGAGAAAATTACTGGAAAAGGAATCCGAAAAAGACCAATGCC
This sequence comes from Candidatus Blautia stercoripullorum, assembly GCA_019120545.1. Taxonomy (GTDB): domain Bacteria; phylum Bacillota; class Clostridia; order Lachnospirales; family Lachnospiraceae; genus Blautia; species Blautia stercoripullorum. The sequence continues at coordinate 1,145 of DWUX01000201.1, forward strand.
TGAAAATGCTGGATCAGAAAAGGCAGAATCTTTTAGACGAGATCCATTTTCGGGAAAAACAGCTCAGCAATCTGGACTATCTCCGTTATAATATCTGTAAAAAACAGGATACCGGAAAATCATTCTAAGGAGGTATTTTATTTATGAAAATTCAGGACAAAGAAACCTTTGACAAAGCCAATGTGTTCGGCCTTGGTCAGGAGAATACCGCTTTTGCCCAGTATTTTATTGGAAACTCTTATTTAAATCCTCTGACAAAGCCGGAAGAAAGCCCTGTATTTCTGGCAAATGTCACATTTGAACCAGGCTGCCGCAATAACTGGCATATCCATCACGCCAAAACCGGAGGCGGACAGATCCTGATCTGCACAGCAGGCAGCGGCTGGTATCAGGAAGAAGGAAAAGATCCGGTAAGTCTGGAGCCAGGCACTGTCATCGTGATTCCCCCTGAAGTAAAGCACTGGCATGGAGCCAAGGCAGATAGCTGGTTCTCCCACATTGCCTTCGAAGTTCCGGGAACAGAGACCAGCAACGAATGGCTGGAAGCTGTAGATGATGAAACATATTCCAAATTAAAATAATTAGATTGCACATAATACTTAATCTCTTAATCCTCCTGTTGATTGGCGTGCTGCCTGAGAGTATGGTGAAGGCAGCATGTCCAATTCTCAGGGGGATGTTTTTATTTCTGCAGGCAACGAGCCAAGCGTACATGCTTGCGTCACTGCGAGTTTGATGCCCCGTATGCTTGGTATCGGAGTCTTTTACTTCCCCAGGCAAAGGGGATTTGATTTATGGCAATAGGTGGTCACTAAAACGTGCCATCTAGTACTATTTCAAATATTTGTAGACAAGCCGCTCTACAATCTGCATATTTAAAACTGTTTTTTCTGTCTCATATGTAAGGATCAGGCGCTCCCCCGGATAAATTCCGTTTTCCTCATATGCATAAATCTTTCTGATCGCGTTTTGTGCATAAACCGGATCGTCCATCCTGCCGTCATGCTCCCAGTAGATTTCCTGTCCGGTCTTTGCTGACAGAAAAGTGAAATCCGGATAGACCGTTCCAAAATTTTTCAGATGTAAAGGACATTCATATTTGTAAGGAATCTGGTTTCTGTAAAAGAAATCCGCCAGTATCTTTTCAGATTTCGAACGTACCCTTTCTCCCCGTTCACTCTGAATCAGAGGAGTATCCTCTCTGAATTCTTTTCCTTTATACTCCTGTTTTTCCCATTCTTCTATCTGGCGTTTCCAGATAGTCTCCACCGGCCGGATACGCTTTTGTTTTTCTATATGTTCTTTCCAATATACCATTTCCACCTCGTCATCTTCATAATCCCTGGTTATTTTCTTGATTTGATCAAGTCTTTTGGAAACTAATCGGATTATCTTCTCATCATAGGATTTCTGAGCGAGCCTACAGATCAGTTTCTGGTTTTCTTTTGGAATATACGTCCCTTTTGTCTTATCTCCCGGCATGCCCTGATAAAACTGTACCCACTTTTTGTTTACAGATATCCGTAGCGAACCAGGCGGAACATCCTTTTCCATTTCTTTTGCTGTTTTCTCCAATATATTCTCCAGTCTGCGCTGCTCACAGAGTAGCATATCTTTAAGACCTTTCATCAATTGCTCCTTTCCTGATTTTTCTACAAATAAATTTTTTCTGAATTTTCTGCTGGAGCCATCAGCTCGTTCCTACAGGCAAATTTCACCTTTCCCGATTTTGGGCTGTAGGCTTCGACTTATTTCTACCGGCGAATTTCGCTTTTCTCGATTTTCTGCCGTAAGCTTCAACTTATTTCTACCGGCGAATTTCGCTTTTCTCAATTTTCTGCCGTAGGCTTCAACTTATTTCTACCGGCGAATTTCACCTTTTCCGATTTTCTACCGTAGGCTTGGACTCATTTCTACCGGCGAATTTCGCTTTTCTCGATTTTCTGCCGTAGGCTTCAACTTATTTCTACCGGCGAATTT
>DWUX01000202.1 GCA_019120545.1 Candidatus Blautia stercoripullorum
AGAAAAAGTAGAAATACTTTATCCTCCCCTTTTAACAAGGCTGCCGCAGTAAGGGCGTACGGCAATAAGATACATTTTACCGCAGCAGCCTTCGTACATAACATGGATTCATTAAAACGCTTTCACAGAGACAGCAGAGTCTCCTCCCAGACGCCCCGGTTCCTTCTCAGAATTTCCCGGAAGGCGGAGGGCGGCAGGGGAGACTCTGTTTTTCCTATTTCGATGGTGAGACTGGGGATCTTCCTTTCTTTTACCGCCCAGTCTTTGTAGCCTGCCGGGTCCAGGTAATCCCAGCCTTCCGGCAGTCCGTATCCTGTGATCTTCTGGATCCGCTCTCCAAAATTTCGGCATACTTTTCTAAATTCTCCTTTTTGTCCAAAATCCCAGTAGATTACTTCCCCGGAAGAATGATAGCTGACCGTCCTTTGGAATTTTTTCTGTCTGGTAAGCTCTGCCAATGCTTTGGACTCCTCCTGGTCCTCCGGGGCACGGCCTTTATAGCCCTCTCTGGAAGGCTGTCCCTTCAGATCATGATATTCTTCCCAGAACGCCTGAAAATTCCTGTTCAGATCTACCCCTCTGGCATTAGCTTTCCATCTTCTGTAATAAGGACCGCAGGGCATTCTTCCTCCTTCTCTCTCCCCGATCCTCCATACCAGTTTCTGAAGTTCAGGATTTCTTAATCCTCTGGGTCCCTGCTGACTGATAGTAACCCCATCCGGATTAACCATAGGCACCACATAGACAGCTTTTCCCCTTAAGAGCTCTTTATAGGAATATTCTTTATAAGTTTCTTCCCTGTACAGCTTTGTGAGAAATTCTGCAGTCTGCTCCATAAGAAGCTGGCTGGTCATATACTCCCTTCCGTGGATAGCTCCAGATAAAAAAATCTTTTCTCCCGCTTCCTCCTGTCCCAGGATAACACAGTAAATTTCCCTTCCGTCAGCTGTTTTTCCAAGGGATCTCAGGTGCATCTCTTCAGGAAAAACCCTGGAAAATATCTCCAGATCTTTTTCCATGTCCTTATAGGTATATCCCCAGAATCTGCGGCCAAATGGTTTATACATTGACGGATACCTCAAAAATTATTATAATAATAGATATTCTAGACAAGGGAGATTAAGAAGTGAAGAACCTGAAACGACTTCTTGCACTCATAGGTGTTATCCTTCTGGCAGGCATGTATATCCTTACATTGATCCTTTCCCTGACGGATAATTCTGCGGCAGGCAATATGCTGATGGCCTCTCTTTTTGGGACCGTAATCATTCCGGTTCTCTTATATGCCTTTCTTCTGGTATATAAATGGACTCGCCCCAAAGATGAGATACTCTCAAAAATCCTTGCGGAAACTTCCGAAATCAATACGCTGATTTTTGACATTGGCAAGGTGCTTGTTGACTATGACTGGAAGAAATTATTGCAGGATTTGAAATATGATGAAGAAACGTCCCAGGCTGTGGCGAAAGCTGTCTTTTTAAGTGATACCTGGACAGAAGGCGACCGTGGAATCCTCTCCGAAGAAGAACTGCTCCAGGCCTTCATCAGCAACAATCCTGCATACGAAAAAGAGATTCGTGAGACCTTTCGGCGGATGGGGGAGACGATCCATGTCTATTCTTATACAAAGAGCTGGTTGAAATATCTGAAAAAGCAGGGATATAAGCTCTATATCCTTTCTAATTTTTCCAAGCCCCTCTACGACCGATGCCAGAAAGAAATGAAATTTCTGGATCTTATGGACGGAGGATACATGTCCTGGCAGATCCACTGTCTGAAACCTGAACCGGAAATCTATCAGAAGCTGATCCGGGATTTCCAGATCGAACCTTCTAAAGCAGTCTTTATTGATGACCGCCTGGACAATGTAGCAGAAGCCAGAGCCCAGGGGCTCCATGCCGTACATTTCACCGGTAGAAAAAACGCCATGGGGCAATTAGCAGATTTCGGTGTTAAATAAGAGAGAAGAGACAAGTCCATGGAAATCAGACTTTTATAAAGTCTGGGATCTCCGTGGGACTGTCTCTTCTTTTTTTTCGTTTTCCATGATATGATATAGATAGATAAATGAGAACGTGATTTATATGAAAGGAGGGATCTCTTATGAAGAAAGCCACTTTTCCTGCTCTTGGCCTGCTTGCCGGCTCTCTGGTCTTCCTGTCCGGCTGTCAGGCAGGGGCTGATCTTGGAGTCAGCAGCCAGCCCATGTCTGAAGTCTCTGCCCAAGAGACCCAGGCTTCAGCCTCTTCTTCCCAAAATGAGCCCCGTTCTGTCAGAGAAAACACTACCCGGTCAGAAAACGCATTCTATAACGATCTATTATACCGGGAATATTCTTTAGGAAAAAGAGTGGAAGCCGGCACAGCAACTATAACAAAGGCCGATATTTTATCTGCTTCTGACGCCCCTTCCCAGATTGTTATTTTCCGCGACAACGCGATCTGGAAAACCCTGGATTATCAGGGAGAAGATATTAAGGTAGACATTCCTGAGGATGGAAACTACTGCTATATGGTCGCTGATGCAAATAAGGCCCTTTGGGATATTACAGAGCTGGTAGACACGGAAGTCATTGGAGATATAGAAGACTGGATCATTCCCTTAGAGTAAATCATTTCTTTAAAGCAAAAAGCCCCGCTGCCTTTCAGAAAAATCTGAAGGCAGCGGGGCTTTTTATCTGTTGATCATTTCTTAATCTTCTGAAGCTCTGCATTTGCGAGTCTCAGAAGGCGCTCTCTCTTTTCTTTGTCACTGGCGTACATCTCTGCCAGATCTTCTACCGGTACTCCTGACAGGATTCCCAGCATGGAGCGTTTTGTTTTCATGGTTCCATAGGTGTTGATGGCGCTTACCAGGATTTCTGAAGCTTCATCATTGGTCAGAATATCGCTGACGAAATCTTTAACGCTGTAGTAGCCTTCGTTAAAGGTCATTTCCGGAAGTTCTCCGTTTTCGTCTACTCCCTCAAACCAGTTCTTCACTCCTGTGCCCTCATCTTCCTCATCTACCGGCCGTACATATCCGGCGTATGGCTGAGACACTTTAGTGAAGGTAACCGTATCTGCAGGGCAGCCTTCTGCTTTGGCAGTGATCACATTAATATCTTGATCCAGAGCAATATTCTCGAAAAGGAAGATCTTATTTCCTTCCTGTGTGCCTGCACTCCTGCCGTTGACATACAGGGTCACCTGTTTCTGGTTGGAATATACCTTAACGGTCATATGATCGTAAGGACGAAGGGCGTATCTTCTTCCTGTGATATGAACAAAAGGTTCATCAGACCAGTATGCCTTATAAATGTAATAGGCATCTTTTTTCACTTTTCTGTCCAGGGTTACCAGGCCCTTATTGTTTCTTCCTTTTACGCCGCCTTCATCTCTGGCGTCGCAGCCGAAGTCAAACATGTTCCAGATATGAGTAGCCCACAGATAAGGTCTTTCATCAATGATCTTAGCCATATGCTCATGGTACTCTGCCTGATATTCTTCTGTATAATCCTTGCATTTCGGATCATCTGTATGCCAGCTGATAATACCTTCACAGCCGTATTCGGAAATTCCCAGAGGTCTGTCCGGATACATCCGGTGGAACTCGTCCAGCCATTTTTCATTCTGGGTATAGTCTCCGCCGTACCATCCAAAGTAATGATTATAGCTAAGCACGTCTGTGATCTGATTGTGTTTGGACTCTTTTGGAAGAGCAGATACCTGAGCCATGGTGGTCAGTCTGGTGGAGTCAATCTCTTTCACCAGTTTGTTCAGATCTTCCAGATTTTCCTGAAGTCCCGGGCGGTCTCCGCCGATGGTGATCTCGTTAGAGATTCCCCAGAAGCAGATACATGGATGATTATAGTTTTGATAGATCAGTTCCTTCATCTGCTGGCGGCAGTTGTCGTGACCTTTCGGATCTTTACTCATAACAGAGATAAAAGGAATCTCTGCCCATACCACCAGCCCAAGTGCGTCACAGGCGTCATAGAATGCCTGATTATGCTGATAATGAGCCAGCCGGACTGTATTTGCCCCCAGCTCTGCAATCAGGTAGGCATCCTCTAAATGATCTTCTTCTGTAAGAGCATTACCCTGTCCCAGTCTGTCCTGATGTCTGGATACACCTCTGAGAGGTGTGGGAATACCGTTTAGGAAAAATCCTTTTTCCGGATCCACATAAAACTCTCTTACACCAAGGCTTGCCTCTACCTGATCAAGGACTTCATTATGGCGTACAATTCTGGCCGTCACAGTATACAGATAGGGATCCTTTACTCCCTGCCACAGATGAGCTTTTTCTATACAGGCAGTAGCCTTTGTCTCCCAGGCAGCGGGAGCGAAAGCTTCTGCCACTACAGACTCGTCTTCATCCATGATCTCAAACTGTACCATATCGCTTTCCTTGGCGTCTGTTACCCAGGCAGAAAGATTTACCAGAGCATCTTCTCCCTGAAGTTTGGTATCAAAAGCCACTCCCGCAGATCCGAAATAGTCCAGACAGAAATGTGTGGGAGACACACAGATCATGGTCACATTCCGGTAGATACCGCCATAGAAGGTAAAGTCTGCCATCTGGGGATATACATCTGTACGGTTCTTATTGTCTGCTACTACAGCCAGATAAGCTTTTCCCTCTTTCAGCGCCTCTGTTACGTCTACACGGAAGGCGGAATATCCGCCTTTGTG
>DWUX01000203.1 GCA_019120545.1 Candidatus Blautia stercoripullorum
AAGAGAGAGGCAGTCCTGCCACAGATCCCGCCATCCCCGGCCCCCTCTTCCATAATCATGATGAGGGAGGAAAGAACAGCCGAAGAGGCGGCGGAGAAACGGCTGAAAACATACCCATTTCATATAATTGTCAAAATCCCTGTCTCCTGTATGGAAGCCCACATTTACCTTTTTCTGCCAGTAAGCTTTTGTTTCTTCCAGGAGGGCTTCTGTTTTATCAGCAGTATTGCATTTTTCAAAGAGCTGATCGATTTCCTCTTCCTGATCTGCAACGCCAAGAATAAGGATATAGCTGGCCTTTTCTCCGGGATCCAGGATTAATGCGGGGAAACGGAAAGCGCCCATGGCCTCCCGTCCGTCGATCCTTGTAAATGGGGGACAGCCGGGGGCCCCTTCATAGACAGCCCGGGGATGGGTGAAACTGCCGCCTTCGCCCAGGAAAGCTTCTGTTGTAGGATAAAAGCTTTCAGGCAATTCGCCCTTTCCGCTGCAGCCTTTTACATAATAAATCTTGTGATTAGGCTGATGGCCCCGCTCATCAAAGGACATGGTGGGGCATACGAGAACACCGGATCCGTCGGTCCTGATACGGTGGAGAAGTGACGTTACATGCCGGTGATCCCGTATATTGTCGGCGCTGCGCCCGTAAACAGGAACTGCGGCATAGGGGAGCAGCTCCTGTTTTTCTTCAGAAAGATTCTTTACAGTTACATACATGATTTCCCCATTACAGTCCTTTGGAATAAAAGAAGTAACGGTGGACTCCAGATGCAGTGATCCGGAAGTGCGTTTTACAGACTGCCACATAAAGCCGGCGGTCAGTTCACTGTCATCCTGGAGAGAAGAAAACTTCCGGCTCTCCTGTTCGCTGGAGGCGCCTGCTGCAGAGTAAACGCCGGAATCCTTTACTGCAAACCAGAAATTCCGGCCGGAACGGTTATTATGAAGATTTTCCGCACTTACCGGTTCCAGTAGAAAGGTATCCTGGTCTATTTTGGAGTCTCCTCCCAGATTGGGAGTAACGGCGCTTTTTAATCCGGCTTCTGAGGCCAGGGGAAAATACAGATAACTGATGTTTTCCGGCTGCTGTACAGTAAAAGTGCCTTTGTCATCGATGAAATATAAAGGTTTCAACATTCGATCTCCTTCCTTTTTCAGATTTGTTTAGGGGAATTATATAAGAATTTATTTTCTACAAAAATCAGATATCTGAGAAAAATATCAGAATCATGACATAGAATGTTTTTTTTTGCAAAACGGGTCATGAATCTGACATTTTGTTGAAATTTTTAATATATCCCAAAATGAAAAGCGTCTATAATCTGGTCATGTTCAATGAGAGGGCCATCTCACAGAAAAAATAATGAACAGGAGGTTATATGTAATGAAAAAGAAAGTGGTTGCAATGCTTTTGGCAGGCATTATGGCGGCCGGCGCTCTGGCAGGCTGCGGCGGTTCTTCTGATTCAGGACAGGGAGGATCCGGAAGTACAGAAGAAGGAAAGGTTATCAACATCTATACCTGGAATGATGAGTTCCGTACCCGTGTAGAGGCGGTTTATCCTGAAGTAGAAGAGACTTCCGCAGACGGAACCGTTACTACATTAAAAGATGGAACGGAAATCCACTGGATCGTAAACCCAAACCAGGACGGTGTGTATCAGCAGAAGCTGGATGAGGCCCTGATGAATCAGGCGGACGCAGCGGCAGACGATAAGGTGGATATCTTCTTATCTGAAACAGACTATGTGTATAAGTATACAGACGCCGAGGCAGATGTGGCAATGCCTCTGACAGACCTGGGAATCGATCCGGAGAAAGATCTGGCAGATCAGTATGAATTTACGAAAGTAACAGCTTCTGACCAGGACGGGGTACAGAGAGGTTCCACCTGGCAGTGCTGTCCGGGACTTCTGGTATACCGCAGAGATATTGCCAAAGATGTATTTGGCACAGATGATCCTGCAGCAGTAGGAGAGAAAGTAAAGGACTGGGATACACTGAAGACTACGGCTGAAGAATTAAAGGCAAAAGGCTACTATACCTTTTCTTCTTATGCAGATACTTTCCGTCTTTATGGAAACAGTATTTCTCAGCCTTGGGTAGCAGAGGGTGAAACAACTCTTAAAGTAGATCCTCAGATCATGGAGTGGGTGGAAACCTCCAAGGAATGGCTGGATGCCGGATATTATGATAAGACGGTAAAAGGCCAGTTTAATGACGACTGGAATAAGGCGATGGGTTCCGCTTCTAAAGTTTTTGCATTCCTTCTTCCGCCTTGGGGAATTGATTTTACTTTAAGTCCTAACTGGGACGGCGAAGCAGGCGCCTGGGCAGTTACCAATCCTCCTCAGGAATATAACTGGGGCGGTTCTTATATCCATGCCTGCACAGGAACAGACAATCCGGAACATGTAAAAGATATTATCCTGGCGCTTTCAGCAGATAAAGATAATCTCCTGCAGATCTCCAAAGACTATCTGGATTTCACTAACACAAAGAGTGGTATGTCTGAAGCGGCAGAAGATGACGCCAACTTCTCCTCCGAATTCCTTGGAGGACAGAATGCTTATAAATATTATGTGCCGGTAGCAGAAAATATTGAGATTGCTCCTCTTTCTGCTTACGACCAGGGATGTGTGGAACTGATTC
>DWUX01000204.1 GCA_019120545.1 Candidatus Blautia stercoripullorum
GGCTCCTACCGCCATGAATCAGCAGAAATTCACATTTACCTGTAAAGGAAATCTGGTTTCATCCAAAGCCGGTCTGGGATTCTACAGCAAAACAGATCTGGGGATCGTCAAGTATCATTTTGAACTGGGTGCAGGAAAGGAAAATTTTCGCTGGGTGTAATCTGCACCCAGCGTTTTTCTGCCTTATTTCTTAACCATACATTCCTGCCAGGAACCCATGGTAATAACTTTCCTGATAGTCATAAAAGCTGATGGTCTCCATAAGATTTTCCGATAGGATTTCTTCCATCTTTTCCGTATCTCCGTTGAGGATACTCTCATAAAGAGGAGACAATTCTTTCTTCTCTACCTTTTTCTCAAACCAGCGGATATCTCCTCTGATCTGCATCGGTAAGTCTGCCGCTGTCGGAGACCATCTTCCAATGGCGCTGAAATTCCCCTTTTAAGGCCTTTTTCAGCATTTCAAAAGCCAATTCATAGGAAGGCTGCTTCATAGACTTTAAGGAAATCATGATAACTGGATATTTTCCCATATGATCCAGATATTTTTCTCCGGCCTTCATAATGTCCAGCCCCTGGAATATCCGTGAATCCTTTTCCGGATTTTTCTCAAAAAAATACCTCAGCATACTCATATTCAAAGTTTTCCCAAAACGGCGGGGACGTGTGAAAAGATTTACTTCTCCTTTTGCATCCAATAGTTCCTTAATAAAGAGTGTTTTATCTACATAAAAGTAATCCCCTGTTACGATTTTTTCAAAATCATCAATTCCCACCGGCAATGGTTTCCATTCCATAGAAAATGCCTCCCTTACTTATTCTCTGAAGTTTTCTTCCAGCCATTTTGCAACACTGTCTGAGTCATTATTTCCGATAATTCCCGTTGCCAGCTTTTTAAGACTGTCAACTGCATTTTCTACTGCATAACACTGATCAGAAATCTGGAACATAGGAATATCGTTGACAGAGTCTCCAAATGATATTACCTTATCGCAATGCCACAATTCTTTCAGTTTTAAAATCCCATTATACTTTGTTGCCTTTCTGGGCATAATCTCCAGCCAATATTCGGGACGATACAATTCTTGTTGAAATGTACAGGTATAATAAAAGGCCTCACCTTCATAAAGCTGGTTTTCATTCTTAACAGGGCGAAGTCTTTTATCTCCTTGTCTATTGTCAAAATATCTCTTTTTTCCTTCATTTATCTGCAAGAGATTCCAAGATACACACTCTCTGCCTTTAATAAACGAATACACAACCGGGCTTACTCTATATCCAGACAATTTTCTTTCCACATAGGAACGTTCTTCTTTTGTAAAGCTTTCAGAGGCAAGGATTTTACCGGTTGCCGGTTCCATAATATATGCCCCGTTATACACAATCACGGGAATTTTGGGATTCAGGCCTTTTGCAGCCACCGATGCAGAACTTAAAGACCGGGCCGTAGCATAGGTAAACAACATCCCCCTCTCTACTAAACCATTAATTGTCTTTATAGTATAAGGGCTGAGACTGGCACTGGTATTCAGCAATGTGCCATCCAGATCTGATACGTAAAGAATTCCCATAGTTTATTTCCCCCATATCATTTTTATAATATTCTCAAACTTTTTCCCGCTGATCAGAAAAGATAGTTTCCACAACATGCAAAGCGCCTCCCTTCCTGACGCAGTTTCATTTTACTACGTCGGGAAGAGAGGCGCAAGAAAGGCTTTCGCCAGGTTGATCAACCTGCTATCTCATACAATTCCCGCAAAGGCTGTATCCTTGAGCCAGCAAAGTATTCTGATCTCCTTTATAAAAGGCCATGTTGTCCTCATTCATAGATTTTACAGAGCTGCAGTCCGGCAGATGGATCTTTTTGGTATGGATATTTAAAATATAGTCACATGATTCTCTGGTAGAGTTGCTGAGATTTTCTCTGGTCTCCTCCAGGTTTTCTTCTTCCTCTCCCAGGGTGTTTTCTCCCGGAGTGTAATCATTACAGGGAGCCTGATCAAAAGTGATTCCCTGGCCTTTACTTACTGCAGTAATGGTTCCCTGTTTGTCTGTGCGGAACAAAGGCACCTGAAATTCCTGAAGCAATTCCACTGTATCCTGCCGGGGATGGCCGTAGCTGTTATTTTCTCCGCAGCTGATCACTGCCCAGGAGGGATCAACCGCCTGAAAAAATTCCCGGCTCACATGGGAGCCATGATGGTTCATCAGCATTACATCTGCTTGTATATCCATCCCGGATTCCAGGATTTCCTGTTCTCCCTCCAGACCAATATCTCCTCCTATAAAAAAACGGTCGCTGCCATTTTTTATAATAATCCCTATGGAATCTTGATTTTCGTCTTCATGTCCGTAGCTTACCGGAGAAATGATCTGAAAGCTTCCGCTGCCCAGGGAAAAAGTGTCTCTCAGGGAGGGATGGACCGCTTCACAGCCATTTTCCTCTGCCGCCTCTGTATAAGAATCATAAATAGCAGTATCTGTTTCATAATCCGGCGTAAGCAAGGTGTCTACAGAAAAATTATAAAGAGCACCTACCGCCCCGGCCAGATGATCCTCATCAAAATGAGAGATCAGTATGTAATCCAGTTTCTGAATCCCCATCTGGTTCAGATAACTGACTACAAAAGATGAGCTTTCTCTTGGTCCACCATCTATCAGCATGGTCTGATCGTCACACTGGACCAGGATCCCGTTTCCCTGTCCTACATCCAGATAAGTAACAGAAAGCTGGCCGGCTGAATTCTCCTGTTCTCCTTCAGGCTCATCCTGTCTCTCCAAAACTCTTGCATGGACCATTCCTCCCTGTAAACTGCATCCGGAAAGGGCAACAGCCCCAAAGAAGCACAGAATAAGGAGGGATATCAGCGGCGCCTTACTGAGCCGCTGCCATCTGATTCCAGATTTCCACATCTTTGTCCACCACATATCCGCTTCCGCCTCGTCCTTTTACGTCTTCTACCATATTCAGCATCAATACCGTATCTTCATCTGAAGCTCCTGTATTATAAACAGCAAACCATCCCAATTCTGTTCCTTCTGTATCATCCTGGGAATCCTTGATCTCTGCAGTACCGGTTTTTCCTCCAAGAGTCACGCCGGAAACAGAAGCTGCGTCATGCCCTGTGCCTCCCGGATCACTGACTACTTCCTGAAGATCTTCATATATGGTCTGTGCTGCTTCCGGTGTAAAAGCATCTTCAATCCAATAGGAAGGCGTCTTTCCTTCCTCATATTCCAGATAGGGTGCGATCATATCCCCTTCATTGAAAAAGGCAGAATAAATGCAGGCCAGGTGAAGAGGATTCACAAGGAGCTGTCCCTGTCCGTATCCAGAGTCCGCCAGCTGGATTTCTGTATCAATCCCCTCTGTATTGGAGTACTGGGAAGAAGTCATGGAAATATCGAAAGGAATCTCCTGATTAAAGCCCAATTTTTCCAGCTGCTTGGCCAGGGTATCGGCTCCGATCTGAAGAGCAGCTTTAGCAAAGTAAATATTGTCCGAATACACCAGGGCATTTCTTAAGTTGGCCGCTCCGCTGTATTCATGAAGAGTAGTCACATAATAATCTCCCCAGCTGCTGTCCTTCTGCCAGGAAAGGCCGCTGGCGCCCAGATCTTCATCTGCAGATAAGGTCCCTGTGCTCAGTCCGATAGCGCCGATCACAGGTTTAAAGGAAGAACCCGGCACCCAGGTTTCCCGCACCCGGTTATAAAGAGGCTGGGTTTCATCGCTGTTCAGAGCATCCCACTGCTCCTGGGACAGTCCCAGAACAAAAGCCATACTGTCGTAAGAAGGTGTGGAGACAAGAGCCAGCACTTCCCCTGTCTTGGGATTCATGACTACAGAGCAGCTTTCATCTTCCTGATAGGCCTGATATGTCTGAGTCTGCCAGTTAATGTCTATAGTCAAAGTAATATCTTCCCCATCCTGCGCAGGCTCCATAGCAAGCGCCTCTTTCTCATTTCCTTCAGCATCTAAAATAGAGATCTTATAGCCTTCCCTGGCCCGCAGCCGTTCCTCATAAAGCTTTTCCAGCCCGCTTTTCCCGATAATGCTCTGGCTGTCATAGCCCTGGTCAGCCATTTCTTCCAGCTCTTCAGCATTGATCTGCTGTACATATCCAAGAAGATGAGCGGTAGCCTCTCCATAAGGATACACTCTGCTCTCAGATTCAGAAATCATTACTCCCGGACATGCCAGCAATGCCTCCTGGACCGTCTGTCCGGTTTCATTTCCACTGGCATCTGTATATGGCTGATCCAGCTGATCCTGGGTCATTTCTTTCAGAGGTACAAAGCTGTCTGTCTGAACCCAGGAGGCATCCAGACTGGAACTTACATCATCTTCCGCCAGTCCCAGTATCTGAGCAATGGTCTGGATTTCTTCCTGAGGCTGTACATTCATTTTTCCCGGAACCAGCCCTACAGATTCCACTGTTCCCTGACCTGCCAGCAGATTCTGATTCCGATCATAGATGCTTCCTCTCTCTGCCTCCAGAGTAGTTACGCTTACTCTGTCGCTGGCTCCTAAAGACGGAAAGATCATAGCATCTGTCCAGACAATTTTCCAGTCTCCCTCCTCCCGTTCAAAGGCGGTGGTATTGTCATAAGATATTTCACCGGCAATAGTATTCATCACCACACTATAAGACAGCGGCTGCCCTTTGTCCTGATCTCCGGAAATGTCCAAACGGATATCCGATGCCTCGATTCCTTCATAAATATTCTGATTCCTGGTAATAAAATCCTCCCGGGAAACCGCTTCCTGAGAACTGCTGTCCAGAAGATCATACATTTCCTCATACTTGCCGTCTTCTATAAAGGCCATATATTCTTTCAGGATCTCTTCCCTGGAACCGGAGAACATATTGTGATATAAAAAGACTCCGCCAACGGCTCCTGCTGCCAGAACAATAATTCCTCCGCCTGTCAAAAGGAGGATTTTCCTTTTCGAGTTACGTCTTTTACTTTTTTTATTTTCTGCCATTCTTTCACCTCTTATAAATCTTTATGGCGCTTCCTGTTCTGCTGTTCCCTGATTTTTTACTGAGCGGCTCCTTCATCAGTGGAAGCTGCTTGAGTTTCCGTAATAGTTGCAGTTGACATTATAGTATCGCAGGCTACATTCCAAAGTACATTTCCTTTCAGCACATTCATATCTGAATACATACTCTTCATAGATTCCCCATCGGAAAATCCGCTGAGCTTGGCAAATTTTTCCAAAGCTTTTTCATAATCAGCTTCTGTAAGCTGAATTCCTTCTGCGTCCAGAATAGCCTGTGTAATCATATACTGTGACAGATAGCTTTTTGCCGTCTGGTCTATGCTCTGGTCTGCCTCCTCCTGAGAAATTCCCTGGGCTTCCAGAGCTTCTTCCAGACTCATTCCATATGTAGAGGTATACATAGAATCCATCTGTGTCTCTATATCGGATTTCAGATTATTTAAAGCATCTTCCGGATAGTCTTTAATCTCTGAATTTTCTGTAACTTTCTGAAACAGATCTGATTTTACCTGGCTTTCATACTCGTTATCTGATTCCTGCTCCAGACTCTCTTTCTGAGCCTGCCTGTAATCTTCCACTGTATCATAGTCTGTATTTGCCGCAACCCAGGTATCTGTCAGCTCCGGGGGCTGAGAGATAGAATTAATCGTTACTTCAAAAACAACAGCCTGTCCTGCCAGATCTGCATTAGAATAATCTTCGGGAAATGTCAGATTCAAAGATACAGTTTCTCCCTTTTTATGGCCGATAAGTCCGTCCTCAAATCCATCGATATAGCTATCTGATCCTATAAGAAGATCCTGATCCTGGGCAGTTCCCCCGTCAAAGGCTTCCCCGTTCAGGTATCCTGCATAATCAATGTTCACTGTATCATTCTCCTGTACTGCCCGATCCTCAGTGACCTCAACCGGAGCATAATTGTACACAAGCTGACGCTCTATATAAGAATCCACATCCTCCTCAGTCACCTCTGATTCCGGAGCTTCCTCCACAGTCAGATTCTGGTATTGCCCCAGAGTCACATAATCTTCCAGATTATCTACATCCACAGCTACCACCAGCCCTTCGTCATTGACTACAGATTCTTCTTCTGCTTCCTGTGCGGTATTTTCGTTATCTTCACTCTCTTCCTTGTCAGAGCATCCGGCAGTAAAACACAAAACGGCCGCAGCCAAAAGAAGGGTTACGATTTTTTTTCTCATACTTTCATTCCTCTCGCAAAAATTAGTCCTACACTTGGTGTTATACCATATATAACCCTAAAATGAAAGGCTTTCTCGCTATTTTTAGTTGCCTTTTCCGGGAAACAATGCTAGAATAATTGAAGTATGACATAGAGATTCTAGGAGGTTTTCTACAAATGAATGGCTGGATAGTATTTTTTATAATCGTGGCTATTTTGATCGTCGGCCTTGTTGTCCTTTACTTTTTTGGTAAAAAGGCTCAGAAAAAAAGAGATGAACAGCAGGAGCAGATGGAAGCGGCAAAGCAGACCATCACTATGCTGGTAATTGATAAGAAGCGGCTTCCCATTAAACAGTCCGGGCTTCCTCAGATGGTAATTGACCAGACACCCAAACTGATGCGCCGTTCCAAACTGCCTATCGTAAAAGCAAAGATCGGACCCAGGATCATGTCTCTGGTAGCTGACGAATCCGTATATGACCTGATTCCTGTAAAAAAAGAAATCAAAGCAGAAATAAGCGGAATTTATATCATGAGCGTGAGAGGACTGAGAGGTTCCCTGACGCCTCCGCCGAAAAAGCCAGGTTTCTTCCAGAGGATCAAAGCAAAAGCCACAAGCCTGGCACACAAAGAATAAGGAACATTTAAAGAGCTCCCGGAAGCATCTGTTTCAGACGGCTTCCGGGAGCTCTGTTTTATTTATGTATGGATCCTGCGCAGGCAGCAGATCACGGCAGCAAATCCAGAGAAAATTTTCCTTCTGCTTTGGGTTTTACATTGATCTGTATCTGGCAATCCGCCGCATGTTCCGCATTGATCTCCAAAGCATAGTCAATGGCCAGATCCAGGCCTTCCTCTTCTTCCTGCACGGCAATTTTCGTTGCGGCGATCCCCATCTGAAGATTGCCGAAAGGTGTGGCATAATATGTAAGATTCTTCTTATTCTCTTCAAAGATCATCTGAACATTGGTAACACCTTTTTTCTTCACTTCCACACTTTTTTCTGTAATTTTGATGGTATTTCTGGTAGGCTCTGAAAATCCCTCGGTCATCTCATCAAAAAGTATATAATGATGTCCGTTTTTAAAATAATAATCCCCTTTCGCCACCAGTTCGACTTCCTCAGGATCTCCTGTATTCTCCAGATTCTGAAGACCTTTAATAGTAACTAATACATCTTTATTCATCTTAATACTCCTCTATCCGGATCTGCTCGGTAGTTTTTACATCATAGGGCAGAATAGAATTGGCAAACTGCTGAAAATATTCTTCCTCATCACTGACAAAAAATCGGTAAGGAAATTCCTCTTCTTCTTTTCCCTCTCTCAAAATCCCTTTATCTTCCAGCATTCTTCCGAGAGCCAGAGCTGTTTCATAAGCAGGATTCACCAATGTCACTTTATCTCCTACCACCCCTTTCAACAGGGATCGGAGAAGGGGATAATGGGTGCATCCAAGGATCAGGGTATCAATATCCTGAGCAAGAAGAGGATCCAGATACCGCTTGGCCACTTCCAGAGTAACCTCGTCTTTCAGCCATCCTTCTTCCACAAGAGGCACAAACAGGGGACATGGCTGGCCGATCACCTGGATCTGAGGATCTTCTTTTTGTATCACTCTCTGGTAGAGGCCGGACTTTACCGTTGCCCTGGTGCCGATCAATCCGATCTTTTTATTTCTGGTAGTCTCTACAGCCACCTTTGCTCCTGGTTCCACCACTCCGATCATAGGCAGATCTGTTTCTTTTGAAATCGTCTCCAGAGCCAGAGCGCTGGCTGTGTTACAGGCCACCACAATTGCTTTTACATCCTGGGTCTGCAAAAACCTGACAATCTGTCTGGAATACCGGATAATGGTTTCTTTTGATTTGCTTCCGTAAGGAACCCTGGCAGTATCTCCGAAATACACAATCTTTTCATAAGGAAGATTCCTCATGATCTCCCGGGCCACTGTCAGGCCTCCCACTCCTGAGTCAAACACACCGATTGGGGCATCCTTAATCTGTTTCATACAATAACCTCTTTACCTGTTTATATCGCTGTGTTTCATTGTACCCTTAACCCGAACAGATTGCAAGACTAAAACCATTTAAATCCGATCCTTACTTTTTTCTTTTCTTCAGGATCTTCAAGGATCGTCCGAAATTCTTCTTTCGTAAGGACTTCCTGGAGTTCCTCCTTCTTTTCCCGAGACACGACTCCCCAGGTATCGTCAATAAAACAAAGACTGGGGTATAGGACGCACCACCAGTTTTTTCCTTCTCCCTTTCCGATGCGTATATTCAGAGCTTCATATTCTCCTGCTGGGAACGTACAGTCCCCATAGGTTTTATCTGGAAAATAGGTTTTCTCTACCGCAGCAGATACCGGATAGGACTTTCCCTGTTCTTTTATAGTCCTTAAAGCTGCCTGTTCAATCTCTGACAGATTTCCCAGAACATATTCTCTGGTTTCTTCCAGATCCGCCTCTGCGCCCAGATTCTGGGATAAATAATCCACCACTGTTTTCTTCACATCCATTTTTAATTCCTGATCCTCTTTTTTATCACTGTTGGCTACCACATGAAGGCGGAAAATCTTTCCGGCGATCCCTTCCTGTACTTCTCTATCTAAACGATCCTGAAGCTCCTGTGTCTTTTCGGCAAAAGCTGCCGTCTGAAAAGAATTGATTCCAAGCGTTCCTATCAGTCCTGCCATAATTGCCCAAAGGAAAACTTTGTTCTTTATTTCCCTTATTTTCATTTTATGTAGCACCTCCCGATATCTTCTATCAGGAGTGTTGACGGATTCCCGGCTTCTTATTCACTACTGTCACTTCTGAAAGTTCAGGGAATTCTTCCTCTCTGTGCCACGCCCCATACAGATCCTGAAGCACTACCGCCTGTTTTTCTTTTTTTTCCAGAGTATTTTCCAGAATCCCGGTAAGATAGTCTCCCAGAGAATCCGTTCCCTGTCCTTCCAGACTCATAACTTCCTCCATATCTTCCGCAGCAAATACATATATATTTCCCGCCACAGCAGGATTTTCTTCCAGAAATCCGAGAAGCCCCCCCATAGCCTCTCTGTCTTCCAGAAGTTTTTTCCCCAGGATAAGAGCCTTGATATGTCCCATATCCAGATAATTTTCCTGATTTTCATCAAAACGCTCCTGAGCGTCCTGAAGCGTCATTCCCTCATAGACCAGGGCCTGTTCTTCTCCCGACTCTCCTCCTTCTTTGCTCTGTCCTGTCACTTCAGACAGCTGGGGGATCCCATAGACCACCTGGTAATGTCCATTTTCATACTCCACTCCCATAGACAGAGGAAATACCCTGTCCTCCAGAGAAATACCGCAGCCGGACAAAAGCAAAAGAGGAAAAAATAGAAGTCCTGCCTTTATAAATTTTCTCTTTCTTCCCCCAACCCCCGCCAGGATCAGCAGAAAAAAGAACAGAGGACCATAGAGTTCCATAGTAATCCCTATAAAAAAATCTGTGGAGATCCCGGCTTTTTCGCAGGCAACAGCTGCCAGCACCACTGCTGCCCCTGCCATAAGAGCGGTTTTCTCTAAATGGACCCTTGCCAACAGTTCATGGCTGTAGAAAAATACACTGCCCAGACTGAATAAAATCCCAAATACCGCTGCCGCCACCCAGAATAGGTCCACTCTCTCCAGAAAATCCCCGGGAAGGCGTATACCGCTCATCAGACGTGCGGCCGGATACTCTTCATGTTCATATCCTCCCAGCCCAAAGCTCCCCTGAAGGATAATGAGGACTAAAATCAGGAGCCCTGTGATCAGTCCTATGGCTCCCCAGATCACTTTGCCCGTATCTCCCGGTTTTTTTACGCTGCCTAGCGCTGCCGGAAGAAAACCGAAGGGAAGAAACACGCACAGGATCTCCCAGCTTCCTTTGATCCACCCGAAAAAGGACAGCCCCCCTGTTTCTTCCAGATATTCCGGTTTCACCTGAAGAGCCGCCAGAACGACCATCCCGCCAAGGATCAAAAGCAGAACCGGAAAGGCAACCTCCGCCATTCTTCCTCTCCGCTCCAGCCCCTGGTGACTGCCCAGATAAGCGGCAAAGGCAGACAAAAGGATTACTATCCAGGAATCACTGCCTTCTATGAGAAATTTTCCTGTGATCCTTGCTGTCATCAACAGAAGATATACCCCCATAAGCCACAGCCAGGACGTATAAAAAAGAATATACAGTTTTCCCCACAGCCTTCCTAAATATTTTTCCGGATCCTGGAAAAAATTCCGGATCCTGATAAAATATATGGACAAAAAGCCATAAATCCCTCCCCCTGTAAGAAGGCAGAAAACACCCTGTCTTCCTGTAATCTCCGGCAGCACAGGCACCACCAGAAAATAAACCCCCAAAAGTCCGGCAATGATCTGCCGGAACAGCTGCCTGTGTGAAATCCTGGCATTATCTGTATACATGTTTCTCCTCCTTTTCCCCTTTTTTCAGTCTTACCTCCTGGCCGTTTCTGGCATATAAAGGTCTTCTGGTAAGGAAAGGAAGGGGAAAACGGATCATACTGTCTTTTTCCCCGATGTAACCCTTTTTATTCTGGGCGGCAAAAGGAGACAGGTAGGGAATGCCGAAGCTTTTCAGTCCCGCCAGATGGCTGAGGACCAGATACAGCCCCAGCAGCATACCAAAAACTCCCATAGTGCCTCCTAAAATCACAAAGCCGAACTTCAGGAGCCGAAAAGGTGCTGAAAATTCATCGGTAGGAATCGCCAGTGAACTGAGGGCCGTCACCGCAACTACGACAACCACAATAGGACTGACCAGATTGGCTGTCACTGCAGCCTGGCCTATGATAAGCCCTCCCACAATACCGATGGTCCCCCCCAGAGGACCAGGCATACGTACCCCCGCCTCCCGGATGGTTTCAAAAGCCAGTTCCATCAAAAGCACTTCCAGAAGTCCTGGAAAAGGTACTCCCTGCCTTGCTTCAGAAAAAGATAGAATCAGATTCGTAGGCAGCACCTGGGTATGAAAATTTGTCACGGCCAGATAAGTACCGGAAAACAATAAAGTCAGAAGCACAGCCCCATACCGGATCAACCGCTGGAGAGATACAATGGCAAAACGGTTATAATAATCCTCGCTGACCTGAAGAAAATCGTTAAAAACTGCCGGCAGGAGGAGTCCCACAGGAGAATGGTCGCAGAGGAGCAGAATTCTGCCATTTAAAATCTCCGCCGCACATTTGTCCGGACGTTCCGTAGTCTGGAACTGAGGAAAGGGAGAAAGCCAGCTGCTCTCTGTCATCTGCTCCAGAATTCCTGAATCTAGTACTCCGTCGATCACAAAAGAGTCCAGCCTTCTCTCTATCTCTTCAACCAGTCCCGGCCGCACCAGGTCCTCCATATATAAAAGCTGGACCACAGTCTGACTCCTCTCTCCCAGCGTTTTCTGTTTTACTTTCATCCTGGTATCCCGGATCCGTTTTCTTACCAGGGCGGAATTGGTCTTCACTGCATCTGTAAATCCTTCTTTAGATCCTCTCAGAACCTTCTCTCTGGTGGATTCTGAAACGCTTAAATTAGGATAGCCTTTGCTGGAAATCTTAATAGCTTTATTATAGCCATCCAGAAAAAAAACCGCATTACCGGCCAGCATAGCAGAAAAAACAGCTTCCATTGTGTCCAGAGGCTGTACGTCTGATATTCCCATCCCATTATCCTTTACAAACTCCCGTATCTGTCCGGAAGGCATCTCCCACATATGGTTCACTAGTTTTCCGATCACAGAATCTTCCAGCATCATATTACTTACTGCCACTTCAATATAAACTACAAAACACCGGACTTTCTTTTTTTCTCCTAAAAGCATAGGACGGACAATAACGTCATCACAATCCTTCAGTCTTTCTCTTACATATTTTTCGTTTTCTTCTATTTTGCAGGATACACTTTTTCCCATCCTCAGTCTCTCCTTATTTCTGTATATCGCATTTCCGGGCCGTTCTTTTATCCGCCGCAGATCAAAAAGGCCTTTTAGGCTAATATAATAAAGGAGCATCCTCGGTAAATGAGGTGCTCCTTTATTATGTGCTTCTTATTCTTTTCTTATTCCTGGTTCAGGCTCTGGATAATCGCCTTCTGCTGATTATCTATATGGACCCGGATATAATCCAGCGCCTTTGTCTCGTCTCCTGCCCGAAGAGCCTCGCAGATGGATCTGTGTTCATCAGCCAGGGTCCTGCGGACTGCAATATCCTTCAGATATTCTACCCTGTAACGATACATCTGTTCCCGAAGATTGTTCAAAAGCTGGACCAGCCGCTGGTTGTTGGTAGCCTTATAGATGGTATCATGAAATTCTACGTCCAGTTCTGCCAGTTCTGTAAGATTTCCTGCTTCGATCTGTGCCTGAAATTTTCCTTCTATCTCATCCAGTTTATCTAGTTCTTCTTTTGTGATCCGCTGGCAGGCCAGAGAAACAGCCAGAACCTCCATGCCCTTTCTCACTTCCAGCACATCGTTCAGATCACGCTCTGTAATAGAAGCCACTTTTGCTCCCTTTCTGGGGGCCATCACTACAAGTCCTTCCAGTTCCAGTTTTCGGATTGCCTCCCGGATAGGCGTCCGGCTCACACCCAGCTTATCCGCCAGAGCAATTTCCATCAGCCGCTCTCCCGGCTTTAGCTCTCCTTTTAAAATTGCTGCCCGGAGAGTATTAAAAACTACATCTCTCAAAGGCAGATACTCATCCATATGCATTTCCAGCTCCATGCTTATTTCCTCCTTCCTCCGTTGTTAAAAACTGTGGTCAAGAAAACCGTCTTTGCCACATGACTGCTCCGAAGGGCTTCACATGCCTGTTCTGCAGTACGTTTATCGTCAAAAAGGCCGAATACCGTAGGCCCGCTGCCGCTCATCATGGCATTTAAGGCCCCATGTTCCTTCATATGATCTTTAATCTCCTGGATCACAGGATACTTGGGAATCGTTACAGTCTCCAGGACATTTCCCATAAGATCTGCTAACTTATAGAGATTATGCCACTGGATAGCTTCCAGCATCTTATCGATATTGGGATGGACTTTCAGCTGATCTGCGTGAAGGTTTTCATAGACAAATTTTGTGGAAACGCTGATCCCCGGCTTTCCGATCAGTACATAACAGCCGGGACAGGCCGGAAGAGAACGGAGTTTATCTCCGATCCCCTCTGCCAGGGCCGTTCCTCTCAGCAGACAGTAAGGAACATCGGCTCCTACCTTCACGCCTCTTTCCATCAGCTCTTTTACAGAAAGTCCCAGTCCGAACAGCCGGTTCACTCCGATCATTGCCGCTGCGGCGTCTGAACTTCCTCCTGCCATTCCTGCCGCAACAGGAATAAATTTCTGGAGTTCCACTGTCACTCCTTTTGAAATCTGAAATTCATCCATTAAAAGCTTTGCCGCTTTATACACTAAATTATTCTCATTTGTAGGAATAAAAGGGAGATTTGTAGAAATATGGATTCCCGGTTCCTGGCACACTTCTATTTCCAGCTGATCATACATATTGATGGTCTGCATGATCATGCGCAGTTCATGATATCCATCTTCTCTCTTTCCTAAAACATCCAGTCCCAGATTGATCTTCGCCAGCGCTCTTAATCTCATGATTGTTCCTCCCTTTATTTCTTCCATAATGCCAGGTATTTCTCTGAAATTTCAGCTCATAAAATCCCTGGTATCATTCTATCGGAAATAGGACTATTTTTCAACAGGAAACCTGAACAGGGACAGGAAAAACCTGCATAATCCCGGAGAATGCCGCAAAAAAAGAGGGTATGAAGAAGTTTTTCATCTCTGCATACCCTCCTTTTTTCTCTAACCTTCTACTTTTTTCATCAGGATCAAGGTGTCCTGGGGTCTGATCTCCCTGTCCTCCAGGTGATTCAGCTGAATAATAGTATCTATGGTGGTATAAAATTTCTTTGCAATATCCCATAGAGTATCGCCTGGCTGAACCTGGTATCCGACAATCCCAGGCATACTGCTAAGTTTCTCCCTGTCCAGTTCCCGTTCTTCGATTCCACGGATAATTCCTGTTTTGATTCCTTTCATCACCAGTGCGTTCAGATTAATAATGATTTTTACCTCAATCTCATCACTGTCTATCATAGTGGTAGAAAGCTGCTCCAGATCCGTCCTCAGATGAAAAGTACAGTCCTGGGAGATTCCGGGAGCCTCTATCAGATGGGTAAAGGGGATCATCGTTTCCATAGAATAAAAAGGCATCTCGTCGTCGCTGACAATATACAAGATCCGTACCTGTACGATCCCTTCAACTAAAATCCCCCTTTCTGTAATACTGGTATCATCAATCTTTACATTTCCGTCGCTGTGGCAGATCTGAAGGATTTTTCCCTGGCTGTTCTCTGCTTTCACTCTGTCGCTGACTTTGCACTTGGAAAAATTTTTGACCAGAAGGCTTTCCAGACGTTTCTCTTCCCTGACTGCCTGGCAGTCTCTGGCAGGTGTATAAACGTCCAGCAGCAGAGACAATTCTTCCTCTTCATAGATATTCATCTCAAGCTCCAGTACCACATCTACACCGATTCTTCGCTCTTCTCCATCCTCATCCTGTTTGACTTTCAGATCGCTTTGGGCCATGGAAACTTCTACATTTGGGATCATGTCTGTACTGCACCCCGGACACTCCAGCTCCTGATAAAAAGGCAGAGAGTGCTCCAGCCACTGAAGGGAATTATTATCATCGTTTCCCCGGTACAGAACAAAAACAAAAAGCTCTCCCTTTACCCCTACTTTATCCTGTTCAGTCCGGATATCTACGCCTCGTATCTCTACTGTATTCCAGAGAAGCTGATAGATATCCGGCTTGTTGGAAGCAAGGCTGATGTCTTCTTTTACCCTCATTGTGTCCTTTTTATGTACTGCTGCTCCCATCACAGATATCTCTTCTTTCTTCTGTGAGATATCTCCGTCTTCTACTCCTATAGGCAGTTCTGTCTCTGCGATCTCTTCCCCGTAGGCAGTAAATGTCACCAGCGCCTTAATATTCAGTTTCCTAGAATTAATCAAATGTACTGTAAGGTCTTCGATTTCCCATTTCAACTGTACTTTGTCTCCATTTTCCAGGCCTTCCAGGTTCAGATTTTCTCCCAATGGAAGGGTTCCCATAAGACTTTCTATATTTCGTTCCTCACTGTCACTGACATAGAGAATATAGACCTGGAGCGCTCCCGAAATATAAGCCTTCCCCTCGCTGATCTGAATATCATCAATCTGAATGTTGCCTTTTTTCTGTATCATCCGTCCCATATCTGGCTTTACATCCGGCACATTCATATCTTCATCGAAAGTAACCTGGCTCACCGCCTGGCATTTTCTCTCCAACATATACATTTTCTTTGTTATCAGATCCACAAGATCTCCCCTTTTCTATTCAAAAATCACCGGCTCTTCCCGGTACTTCATCTTTACAACCAGACAAGGATATGAAGGCTCGTCTGTCAGTTTTTCTTCATCTTCCGGTCCCATAAGCACGGTTTTAATATGAATGGCATTTTCCCACAGAGACAAGTCTTCTATCTGGATACTGTATCCTCCTGTTTCCTGTTTTCCATATCCTTTCAGCAGATACAGATAGCCCTGATCCTGATAGGTCATCTGAAACTCTTTCTCTTTATTTTCATTGATCAGTTCTTTTACCTTTTCAGGAAAATCTTCTTCCTTTATAACTGTATATTCCGGCTTTACCCCGTCTCCTGCCCGGACCTTTTCAATGCTGCAGCCTCCCAGGAGACTGCAAAGCAGCATCAAAAGCAGAATTCCTGTTCCATATCTCCTCAATTCTCCTGCCGCCTTCACATTGTCAACCTTATCCATAATTTATGCAGAATTTACTAAAATTATACCTGTTTTTCCTTGCAGATTTTACAGGTATTCATTATAATAGTATGATATCAGGGCTGAAATATATTTATTTTTTTACCCGTGATATACCGCTTGGTATAGAAAATATGACTTCAGAAAAGGATTGAAGATTATGTTTCGTTTTATTATTGTCTGTATTATTGTGATCGGATATCTGATCCTGTCCATTCCCATACTGATCGGGGAATGGTTTGTTGGAAAGCAGAACAAAAGAAAAAAAGACATCAGCTCTCTCCGGATCATTCAGGCTGTGTTCCGCCTGATTCTGAAAGTGACCGGCGCGGACATCACCATCATCGGCCACGAACGTGTCCCAAAGGATCAGGCAGTGCTCTATATTGGAAACCATCGGAGTTATTTTGACATTCTCCTCACCTATGTGCTCTGTCCTGACACCACCGGCTATATTGCCAAAAAAGAAATGGAACCTATTCCTCTGCTGTCCAACTGGATGAAATATCTCCACTGCCTTTTCCTGGACCGGAAGGATATCAAAGAAGGGCTGAAGACTATTCTTACTGCTATCGACGAGATCAAAAAGGGCGTGTCTATCTGTATCTTTCCGGAAGGAACCAGAAATAAACATGACAGCGAACTGGAAATGCTTCCTTTCCATGAAGGAAGCTTTAAAATTGCAACCAAGACAAATTGCCCGGTGATTCCTATCGCTATCCATAATTCTGCAGAAATCTTCGAAGCCCATCTTCCGAAGATCCATCCCTGCAGAGTAGTGGTAGAATATGGGGAGCCTATTTATCCAGAGCAGCTTTCCAAAGATGAAAAGAAACACTTAGGAAGCTACACCCGGAACGTGATTCTGGAAATGCTGAAAAAAAACCAGCATCTATAAAAAGACCGGAACATTCAGCAGATCTTTCGGATTCTGTTGAATGCTCCAGTCTTTTTTATTTCAGATTTTTTCCAAAGATACCCTTCTCCTGTGTTTGTTCCTGTGAAATGAGAAATCTTCCATACAGGAAACAAAAACAACATATCGGTCCATCCAGCTGCCTATCCAGCCGATCACCTTGCCCATGGTAAAAGCAGCAAGAACTGTTCCTACCCCCAGGCCTTTGATATGTCCCAAAAAGGTACCGGTCATGAAAACCGTCACAGCCAGACAGGATACATCAAAAATAATTTTCACTCTGGAATAGGGAATTCCTGTAATCTGCGAAAATTCTCTTGGGAAAAGGTCTGTAGGCACAATGGGCATTTTACACCGGTTTGCAAGGGCAATGCCGAAGCAGATCAGAAGATAGCTGAGGCAGAAATACAGGATCCTCCAGGCCAGGCCCCGGGGAAGCACTTCTATCCAGGACTGATGAAGATCCACTGCGATTCCAAAGAAAAAACCTACCACAAAACTTAACAGATAGGGAAGATAAACTCTTTTTTTCAAAATAAACAATATAGCGACTAAAAGTCCCTGAAAAATATAAGTCCAGGTTCCCAGGGAAATCACAGGGATCACTTGGTTAAATCCATAGGGCACACTGGATATAGCTGAAATTCCGGACCCGGAATAAAGCATTAGTACAACAGCAAAGCTGTTTACAAAAATCAAAGGGATCAGGGCCAGTTCGCCTCTGACCTGAATTTTATCTTCCTTCATTTACTGTGACAGAATCTTTTCTTTACAAGCTTCCGTCTTCCTCCTTCCTGGTATAAACTGATCTTTGATCTGGAGATATCATAGAATTTCTTTTCTTTAAAATCAAATGAATAATTTCTATTATTTTATAGATTTTGTCTATAGATTGTGTTATATCTTTCTTATAATAAGTCTGCAAATAAAAAGTCAAGCAGAAAGGAGGAATTTTCTATGAATTTGTTTCACCTGAGATATTTTGTAGAACTGGCTCATACCAGACACTATACAAAAGCCGCAGAGCACCTGTGCATTGCGCAGCCCAGTCTCAGTCATGCCATAAATCAGCTGGAAAAGGAACTGGGGGTACAGCTCTTTGAAAGGATCGGACGCAACACCAGCCTTACCTGCTTCGGAGAAGAATTTTTAAGCTGTGCGGAAAACGTACTGAAAACTCTGGATTCCGGGGTAGCGGCGCTTAAACGCAGCTCCAGAGGAGCCGGGACTATCCGTCTTGGATTTCTGCGAGTATTGGGCGTTCAGTGGCTTCCGTCCCTGGCAAAGGAGTTCTCCGACTCCCATCCGGAAACAGATATCCACTTTACCTTTCATACAGGGGTTACCAGTGAACTTTTAAAAGGTCTGAAAGCAGGGCATTTTGATCTGGTCTTTTCCTCTTATCCCCCGGAAGACCAGGATTTTCTCTGTGAGCCTGTAGCCGGCCAGCATCTTGTCCTGATTGTTTCCAGAGACCATCCTCTGGCAAAGTTCCGGGAAATAAATCTGGAAGAAACGCTCAAATACCCTTATATTTATTTTGCTCAAGGTTCTGGAGTAAGGTATGATGTGGACCGTCTCTTTGAAAAAATCGGACAAAAACCCAAAATCGCATATGAGACAGAAGAAGATCAGGTTATCGCAGGGCTGACCGCCCAGAATTTTGGGATTTCTATAGTGCCGGAAATGGATTTACTGGAGCACCTGAATATAAAGAAAATAAAAATAAAAAATTCCACTGCCAGAAGAAATATTTACATGGTCAGCAATAACCAAGTCTATACTCCTCCCGCAGTGGAAAACTTCCGAAGATTTATTCTTGAAGAGCTTCCAGAATCTTCCCAAATTCCATAAAATGGGAAGCTTTCACCAGAATATTGTCTCCTTTTTTCAAAAGCTGAGGCAATTCTTTCATAAGTTCTTCTTTCGTGGAAAAATGCAGGATCTCTTTTGCAGGAGCCGTAAACCGCGCAGCTTCCGCCATGTATGCGGACAACTGGCCCACACAAAGGATTACATCAATGCTTCTGGAAGCAGCGTACACACCTACTTCCCTGTGCATATCCACCTGATCTTCCCCCAGTTCTCCCATATCTCCCAGGATCGCCACTTTACGTCCTGAGGCATCCGCCAATATATCCAGAGATGCCTTCATAGAAACAGGGTTTGCATTATAGCAGTCATCTATGATGGTATAACGCTGTGTATCAATGATATGGAAACGGCCGCTTACCGGCTGAAGGCTTTCAATTCCCTTACGGATCTCTTCCTCCGAAAGGCCGTAAATCTGACCCACCGCAGCGGCTGCCAGAGCATTGTACACCATATGTTTCCCCGGAACGGGGATCAAAACTGAAAAGCTCTCTTTGCCCATATGGATCCGGCAGGAAATTCCCTTCAGTCCCTGAGGCTCTATCTCATCTGCCCAGACTCCCTGATGATTTTCCAGGCCGAAAAATACAGGTCTGATCCCTTTCACTTCTTTTACAGTGACCAGCTTGTCATCGTCGCCATTCAGAACAATGTGTCCATCTTCTCTGAGAAAATCAAAAATTTCTGTCTTAGCTTTTAAGATTCCGTCTCTGGACTTTAAAAATTCCAGATGGCACAGACCGATATTAGTGATCACACAAGTATCCGGCCTGGCGATCTTAGCCAGTCTGTGCATTTCTCCAAAATCGCTGATCCCCATTTCCAGCACTGCTATCTCATGCTCTTCCCGAAGGTTGAACACAGTGAGAGGCAGTCCCAGCTCATTATTAAAATTCCCCTGGGTTTTCAGTACCTTATATTTCTGGGACAAAACAGAAGAGATCATTTCTTTTGTGCTTGTCTTCCCTACGCTGCCGGTGATTCCTACCACCGGGATCTTCAGCTGCTTCAGATAGTATTCTGCTATATCTTTCACTGCCTGAAGGGAAGATTCCACCAGAATATAGGGATAATCCTGCTCTCCCAGGTCTTTTTCAGAGAGTGTTGCCAAAGCTCCCTTTTTCATGACTTCTTCGATGAAATCGTGTCCGTCTGCTCTTGCTCCTTTAATGGGAACAAAAAGACCTCCCTCCTGAACCTTTCTGCTGTCCGTAAAAATCCCGGCTGCTTCTTTGTATTTTTCTTCTTCAGGACCTCTGTACTGTCCCTGGCAGGCCTGGGCAATATGTTCTAATGTCAGGTTTTTCATCACCTGTCCCCCCTTAACGATATTTATTAAATGAAACTTCTATGAGCTTTTCGCAAAGCCGGGGATAACTCATACCGATAACCTTTGCTTCCTGGGGGATCAGACTGGTTGGCGTCATTCCCGGCAGGGTATTGGCCTCCAGACAATACATATTTCCCTCATCATCCATAATAAAGTCCAATCTGGCGTAGGCTTCCAGATGAAGGGCTTTGTAGCCCTGTTCTGCATACATCTGCATCTCCTTGGTAAGATTTACGGAAATGTCTGCCGGACAGGTCTCTACACAGGAACCTTCCTGGTATTTATTTTTATAATCATAAAAGCCTTCTAAAGGGGCGATCTCAATAACCGGATAGGCTTTTCCATCTACTACCGCTACGGAAAATTCCCGTCCCTGGATAAACTGTTCTACTACCGCCTCGTTTTCATAGGAAAAGGCTTCCGCCAGAGCCATTTCATATTCTTTCTGGTTTCTGGCAATACATACTCCTACGCTGGAGCCTCCGCAGCAGGGCTTAACTATAACGGGAAAATCCATCCCATAATCTGAAAGCTTTGAAGTACAGGTTTTCTTGTCCAGAGTAATTCCCTTGGGAGTCGGAACTCCTGCTGCTTCAAATACCATTTTGGTAATTCCTTTATCCATCGCCATAGCGCTGCTCAGATGGCCGGAACCGGTATATGGAATTCCCATCAGATCCAACACGGACTGCACTTTTCCATCTTCTCCGTTAGCGCCGTGAAGAGCCAGAAAAACAATATCCGCGGCCTTACAGATATCCAGAACATAAGGCCCAAAAAACTCTTTGCGGCTCTTCATAGTCTCTTCCAGCTCCTGACTTTTGGCCTTCATCCACGCTGCTTCTTTTTCTATATCGTATTCTGCAGGGAACAAATCCTCATCCAGTTTTTCCCGGCCAAAATAGGCGTCTAAAAGGACCGCTCTATGATTTCTCTCCCGGAGAGCTCCGCATACTCCCTGGCCGGAGACAATGGAAACTTCTCTTTCTGTACTGTTTCCTCCTGCTAAAACTACTATATTCATATCCTAACTCCTTCTGGTCAGTTTTTTCTAATATACAACTACCGGCACGCCTTTTTCAATATTATTGTAAATCGCAGCCGCATTATCTGTAGGTGTGTTCACACAGCCGTGAGAACCATTATTGATATATATGGATCCGCCAAAGCTGGATCTCCAGCTGGCATCATGGATTCCTACATTTGCATAAAAAGGCATCCAATAAGATACTGCGGAATTATACCCTTCTCCAACTAATGTGGCATCCCGCTCTTTATACATAATAGCATAAACACCAGTATGGGTATCCCATCCTTTATTATGGCATCCTGTCACTACATCCGTACTTACGATCAGCTGGCCGTCTTTATAAAACCACATATGCTGCTGATCCAGACTGATCTCTACATAGGTATTTCCGATATCATTGGTATCCCTGCAGTAACCTGTATAAGTGTACTCTGGCTCAATGGTCTGAGACTGCCCGCTCTTAATCGCTTCTATGATCTTGGCCGTAGTGTCATTAGGCGCGATCAGCCATCCATAATCTCCTCCGCTGACGGTGATAGTCTGTCCGGAAGAAGTCTTGAACTCCCTGGAGCTTCCGAAAGTATCATACTTATACTGAAGCTGCTGAACGTATTCTCTTACCTTTGCCTGATCCAGATCCACATTTCCCTCTTCATCCGTAGTCAGCCAGTCTTTCATAACATCTCCATTGATCACTTCCTGTCTGTCAGAAAAGTCAATGGTAACGGTGACTGTCAGAAGTTTATTGCCTTCGTCCCGCTGCTTTGCCAGATTCTCATCTGTGCTGAGAACAGAAGGCTCTATGTAACATCCTGCCTGATCCAGATCCAGAAGGGTTTCCCCTCCGTCGATGGCTTTTTTTACTGCCTCGGTCACTTTGTCTTTATCAAGAGCATTGCCCTGAGTCTCCTCTACGATCACATATTGCCCGTCCTGCACCTCCAGATGTGCATCTGTAGGCTGAACAACATTTTCATCTTTAAAACATTCCAAAGATCCTACAGCTGTACTCAAAGCTTCTTCATCATAGGAGATATTTGCCGACATAGTATAGTTCTGATGCCGCACAAATGATAAAAACCACAGAAACGGATTCTGTTGATCCTTCAGCTCCTGTACGCCTCCGTCGCTTATATACTGCATGTTGATCTGGGAAGCACTGATAGTTTCACTTTTATCCTCTCTTTCTTTCAGCACCAGCTGATAGGAGGCAATCTGGCTTTCTATGCTCTTCTCTGCCTGCGCTACCGTCTTTCCAGAACAATCTACGCCATTAATCTCTGTCCCGGAGAGAAAATGTCCGGAATAATAAAATACACCTATTCCATAAGCGATCACCAGCAGTGCCGCACATCCGATCAGGACTCCCAGTATAGTTTTCGTTGTTTTATTGTACTTTCCTTTCTTAGATTTTTTTTCTGCCATATCTCTTACCCCTTACTAATTCTGTTTCGATTCAGTATAACACAAAACTTTGCCTATACCAACCCCGTATCCAGGAGATTCTTATGTTTCTTATGTGATACAAAGAAGCGCCGTGAATCCTCACAGCGCCCCTCTTATTTCATCATTCCATTATTTTTCTTCCAGTAATTTATCAATACTTACCAGCTTGACACTGAGGACAAAAATCTCTGTTGCAAGCTGCAGTTCCTCCAAAGAAGGGAAACTCGGCGCAATACGGATATTACTGTCTTTCGGATCAATGCCATATGGATAAGTAGCGCCGGCTTCTGTCATTTTCAGACCTGCCTCCGCCGCTTTCGCTACGATCTTCTTTGCGCATCCTTCCAAAGAATCGAAAGAAATGAAATATCCGCCCATAGGTTTAGTCCAGGTTCCGATCTCTGCTCCTCCCAGTTCCTGCTCCAGTGTACTTTCTACTGCCTCAAATTTCGGACGGAGGATCTCTGCATGTTTCTTCATATGTTTATGCATGCCCACAATGCCGCCGAAAAAGCGTACATGACGAAGCTGATTGATTTTGTCATGGCCAATAGTCTGGACAGTCATATGTTCCCTGATATCCTGGAGATTTCTGGGAGATGCGGCGATAGCGGCGATCCCTGATCCAGGAAAAGTCACTTTAGAAGTAGAAACATACTTATATACCATATCCGGGTTTCCGGCTTTTTCACATTCATCTAAAATTTCCAGAAGGAAATCCTGATGTTCGTCGTATAAATGATGAATGCAGTAAGCATTATCCCAGAAAATACGGAAATCTTCTGCAGCAGGTTTCAGTCTGGCGAATCTCTTCACTGTTTCTGCTGAATAAGTGATTCCCTGAGGATTGGAATATTTCGGCACGCACCAGATTCCTTTAATGGCCGGATCAGAACTTACCAGTTCTTCTACCATATCCATGTCAGGGCCTGTAGGAGTCATTGGGACATTGATCATTTCAATGCCGAAATACTCTGTGATCCGGAAATGACGGTCATATCCCGGAACCGGACACAGGAATTTTACTTTATCCAGCTTACACCAGGGAGTGCTTCCGCAGACACCATGGGTCATAGAACGTGACACTGTATCAAACATAACGTTCAGACTTGAGTTCCCAAAAATGATAATATGCTCCGGAGCTACCTCTGTCATTTCTCCTAACAATCTTTTCGCCTCGGGAATCCCTTCCAGAAGTCCGTAGTTACGACAGTCTATTCCAGTTTCGCATTTCAGTTTATCTGTACTCTTTAATTCTTCCAGCATTCCCATAGACAGGTTCAGCTGCTCTTTACAAGGCTTTCCTCTTGACATATCAAGATTTAATCCCTTGGCTTTTACTTCCTCAAACTGTTTCTCTAAATCGCCTTTCATGGCCTGTAACTGTTCTCTGCTAAGTTCTCTGTACGGTGTCATGGCTCTCCTCCTGGTATTTTGATTTCACTGTTTCTTATTGTATCCGCCGCATGATGTGCTGTCAAGGTTTTCTTGCATTTTCGTGGTTTTATACCGGAAAAATAACGGTTTTTTTAATTTTATATGCAATTTTACATTTCCCATCCTGCATTTTATGAATTCCGTAAAGTTTACTGGTTCTTCCACAGCCCCAGGATCCTGCCTGGAAGAAGCAGCAGCTCATGGAATACCAGAGGCAGAGCCGAAATTCCCAGCAAAAGCCTCCATTCCCCAAAAGAAAGTTTCTCAGTACCAAAAGCCTGGATCAGCCAGGGCACTTCTGTGACCAGCACCTGAAGAAAGATCCCCAGAAAGAAGGCAAGGATCATAAACGGATTTTCCAAGTGATTCATCCTCAGCACCGACTTTTCACGGTCCCTCATTCCCCAGGCATGAAACAGCTGAGAGATTCCCAGAACTGTAAAGGCGTAAGTCTGACCCCCTATATAAAAAGCATAAAGGGTAATGCTTCCTATAAGGATTCCGTAAAAAATAGTAAAAATCCATCCTCCATGAGCAAAAATCCCTTCCTTAGGATCTCTGGGTTTTTTATTCATAAGGGTTTTGGGATCATTTTTATCTACGCCCAAAGCCAGTGCGGGGAGAGAATCTGTGATCAGATTCACCCACAGGATATGGCTGGCTTTCAACGGCGCCGGAAGCCCCAGAAGTACTGCGGCAAACATTGTCAGGATTTCTCCAAAGTTGGAAGACAGCAGGAAAAGGATGGCTTTTTTAATATTTACATAAATACTCCTTCCCTCTTCCATAGCTTTTTCTATAGTGGCAAAGTTATCGTCTGTAAGAATCATATCCGCAGCGTTTTTCGCCACATCTGTTCCGTTTTTCCCCATAGCAATACCAATATCCGCAGCCTGAAGGGAAGGAGCATCATTAACTCCGTCTCCGGTCATAGCTACGATCTGCCCCGCCTTCTGAAATCCTCTGACAATTTTTACTTTATGGGCAGGAGTCACTCTGGCAAAAACCCGGATATTTTTAATCTTTTTCCCGAACATTTCCGGACTCATTCTATCAATCTCGTCTCCGGTCATACACTGCTGCGCCGAGTCGGCGATACCGATTTTTCTGGCAATGGCAAAGGCGGTTTCTTTATAATCCCCAGTGATCATTGCAACACTTACCCCTGCTTTTTTCAAAATCTTTACAGAGGAGGCCGCTTCCTTTCTGGGCGGATCGATCATCCCTGCCATTCCTGCGAAGATCAACCCTCTCATCAAAGCCGTTTCTGTTTTTTCCTCCACCCTTTCCCGATAGGCCAGAGCCAGGATCCGGAGCCCTTCTCTGGCCATGCTCTCCATGGCCAGACGGATCTTCATCTTTCTGGCTTGGGTCATTGGTTCCTTCCGGTCTCTCAACTGTACATAATCACATTTTTCCAGCAGATAATCACAGGCTCCTTTCACATAAACCGTTTCATATCCGCTGTCCTTATGTACACTTATCATATACTTTTTTTCCGAGTCAAAGGGGACCTCAAAAGTCCGGGGATACTGTTCCAGAAGTCTTTCTCTGTCATATCCCATATTTCTCCCCATATGGAGCAGGGCAAGCTCTGTGGCATCTCCGATTTCCTGTTTTCCCAGCATACTGTTATTGCATAGAAGAAATCCCTCCATCAGCCTTGGAAATTCACGTTTTCGAACTTTTGATACCGGCAGTGTCATATCATTGGCATAGATTTCCGCAACCCTCATATGATTCTCCGTCAGTGTTCCTGTTTTATCCGAACATACTATCCCCACAGACCCCAGCGTCTCCACTGCCGGCAATTTCCGGATAATCGTATTGACTTTTACCATTCTCCCGACTCCCAGAGCCAGGACAATGGTCACTACTGCAGGCAGGCCCTCAGGAATTGCCGCTACAGCCAGTGAAATCGCCAAAAGGAGCATCTGGAGCATATCTCTGTGCTGGAACAATCCCAAAAGAAATAGCGCCAGACAGAATCCCACAGCAGTAATACTGAGGATTTTTCCCAGATCTCCCAGTCTCTTCTGAAGAGGAGTATGTTCTCCTGTCACCTGATTGATCATATCTGCAATTTTCCCAAGTTCTGTATCCATTCCTGTGGCAGTGACAATTCCCTCTCCGCTTCCTTTCATGATCTGAGAAGACATAAACAGCATATTCCTCTGTTCTGCCACAGGAAGTCCCTGGGAAAGAGGAAGGGAAGTCTTAAGAACAGGCAGAGATTCTCCGGTAAGTGCAGATTCATCTGCCGATAGTCCTCTCACGCTGATCAGCCGGATATCTGCCGGAACCTGATCTCCGGCTTCCACTTTCACCAGATCACCTCTTACCAGTTCAGAAGCCGGGATTTTCCCATATATCCCTTCTCTTTTTACAAGGGCCTCCGGCGCAGTGATTTTCTTCAGCGCTTCCAGCGCCTTTACCGCTTTTCCTTCCTGGATCACTCCTATCCCGGTGTTCAGAAAAATCACTGCCAGGATGATCCCGGTATCGCTGAATTCTCTCAGCAGCATGGAGATAGCGGCTGCCACAAACAAAATAAAAATCATCGGATCATTTATCTGTTCCTGTATCATATCCCAGAGATTTTTTTCCCTGCCCTTTTTCAAAATGTTTTCTCCCTGGCTTTCCAGACGCTTTTTAGCCTCTTTCTGAGTCAGACCAGATTTTAAATCTGAATCAAGAACTTCGCAAAGTTCTTTTTCCTTTAATGTTTCATACATTGCATACCTCCCGGATGTGGGATAGAGATTGTCTGCTACCTCAATGTATGCTTGAATACTAAATAAAAGACTTAAAATTCAATCGTCGGTTGCCTGCCCTTTTTCCTTCTGTTATACTAACCATGTCAGAAAATTCTCGGATATCATGGAGCTGGACCTCCTGCATGCCCTGATTCTGAGGTTTATTCATCATTATATTATTATAGAAAGGATCATTCTATGTGGATCGCAGATAAATGGAAAGACTATGAAGCAATCGATACCTCCAGAGGTGAAAAGTTGGAAAGATGGGGAGACTATCTCCTGGTCCGTCCGGATCCCCAGGTTATCTGGGATACTCCCAGAACTCACAAAGGCTGGAAACATCCCAACGGCCATTACCACAGGAGTAAAAAGGGAGGCGGTGAATGGGAATTTTTCGGTCTCCCGGAACAGTGGACCATTCAATATAGAAGCCTTACCTTTCACTTAAAGCCCTTTAGTTTTAAACATACCGGGCTGTTTCCGGAGCAGGCGGTAAATTGGGACTGGTTTTCTGAAAAAATCAGGAATGCCGGCCGACCGGTAAAAGTGCTGAACCTTTTCGCCTATACAGGAGGAGCTACACTGGCCGCTGCGGCGGCAGGCGCCAGCGTCACTCATGTAGATGCTTCCAAGGGCATGGTTTCCTGGGCTAAAGAAAATGCTGTGTCTTCAGGTTTAAAAGACGCTCCTATCCGCTGGCTGGTAGATGATTGCGTAAAATTTGTGGAACGGGAGATCCGGAGAGGAAACACTTATGATGCAGTCATCATGGATCCTCCTTCTTATGGAAGAGGCCCCAAGGGAGAAATCTGGAAGATTGAGGATAATATCCATCATCTGATCCGTCTTTGCTGCCGGATTCTTTCAGACCGGCCCTTATTTTTCCTGCTGAACTCCTATACCACCGGGCTTGCTCCCGCAGTGCTCACCTATATGCTCTCTATAGAGCTGAAAAAATTTCATGGAAAGGTAGATTCCCAGGAAATCGGACTTCCTGTGACCAGCACCGGACTGGTTCTTCCCTGCGGCGCTTCAGGAAGATGGGAATCTGTAAAATCTTGATTCAGAGGTAAACTATGAGAAAGAAATTGCTGATCATTACCACAGGAGGAACCCTGGCATGTGTCCAGGACGAAAAAGGACTGGTCCCCGGACTTTCCGGGAAAGACATACTGGACTACATTTCGGATATTACGGTTCTGTATCAGGTAGATTTTCTGGAACTTTTCCAGCTGGACAGCGCAAATATCCAGCCGGAAAACTGGCAGATCCTGGCGGAAACTATCTATGAAAAGCACAGGGATTATGACGGCATTGTCATTTTCCACGGCACGGACACCATGGCTTATACATCCTCTGTCCTGTCCTTTATGCTGCCCAATATTCCTATCCCGGTAGTCCTTACCGGCAGCCAGCTTTCCATCCTGAATCCTCTGGCCGATGCTGTGGAGAACTGCCGCTGTGCCATTCATATGGCCGCCAGTTCTATCCCAGGGATCTTTCTGGCTTTCAACAGAAAAGTAATCCTGGGCACAAGGGCTTCCAAAGTCCGTACTGCCAGCTTCCATGCCTTTGAAAGTATCAATTATCCTTACATCGGTGAAATAAACTCCCGAGGGCTGGATCTCCAGCCTTCTTACATTCCCAGGCTTACAGGACCCTGTAAGCTGAAAAAAGATCTGGAGGAAAAAATTTTTCTCATCAAACTTGTGCCTGGCTTTGACGGAAAGATCTTTCAGCTTCTTTATGAGCAAGGATACCGTGGTCTGATCATAGAAGCCTTCGGTCTGGGCGGCATTCCCACCCTTTCTTCAGAGGTGATGAAAGATCTGGAAGAGGTGATCCGCAAAGGCATGGCGGTAGTCGTAAAAAGCCAGTGTCCTTATGAAGGCAGTGATCTTTCAGTATACGAGACCGGTCATGCCGCCCTCCGGGCAGGAGTCTTTCAGGCCTATGATATGAGCACAGAAGCCGTAGTAACAAAACTCATGTGGCTTTTGGGCAACTACCATCAGCGAGAGGAGATCGAGAAAAATTTCTATAAAAATCTGGCAGGAGAACTCCGGATACCGGAAACAATCCTCCTGTAGATCATAAATGCACAAAGGAGTGTCAGTTTTGATAAAAAATATAATTATGTACCTTGCAGTTGTAAATATACTGGCTTTTATCTGCTTTGGCGTCGATAAGCAGAAGGCTAAGACTCATCAATGGAGGATCTCGGAAAAAACTCTTCTGGGTATTGCCGTCTGCGGCGGCTCCCTGGGGGCGATCTGCGGCATGCGTTTCTTCCGCCATAAAACCCAACATGCCAAATTTGCCTTAGGCCTTCCGGCTATTTTGATCGTACAGGCCATTCTTATCGTTCTTTTATATAGTCTTAGCTAAATCACAAAGGAGGTAAACCTTATGAACGGTTCTACATTTGGAAATATTTTTAAAATTACTACCTGGGGAGAATCCCACGGAAAAGCTATAGGCGTGGTCATAGACGGCTGCCCCGCCGGACTTTCCTTATGTGAGGAAGATATCCAAAAATTTCTGAACAGAAGAAAACCCGGTCAGTCCAGATACACTACCAAACGCCAGGAGGCGGATCAGGTAGAGATCCTCTCCGGAGTCTTCGAAGGAAAAACTACGGGAACTCCAATTTCTCTTATGGTTCCTAATACTGATCAGAGATCCCGGGATTACACAGAAATTGCTGAATCCTACCGTCCTGGTCATGCAGATCTGAACTATGACAGAAAATACGGTTTCCGGGACTATCGGGGAGGCGGACGTTCCTCAGGTCGGGAAACTATCGGAAGAGTAGCTGCCGGGGCTGTAGCATCAAAAATCCTGAAAGAGCTGGGGATTTCTCTTACTGCTTATACCTGTGCCATCGGCCCTGTAACCATAGATCCCCGACACTTTGACAAAGAAGAAATTTTCAGAAACCCCCTGTATATGCCAGATTCCCAGGCAGCGCTCAGAGCACAGGAATGTCTGGAGCAGGCCATGAAAGAAACCAATTCCCTGGGAGGAATGGTGGAATGCGTCATCACCGGTGTTCCGGCCGGGCTGGGAGAACCGGTGTTTGACAAACTGGATGCTACTCTGGCAAAGGCTATACTCTCCATTGGCGCAGTAAAAGGCTTTGAGATCGGATCCGGCATGGATGCCGCCCGTTCTACAGGACTTGAAAACAACGACGGCTATGATACAGATGAGCAGGGAAAACCAGTAAAAATCACCAATCATTCCGGCGGCATCACCGGCGGCATCAGCGACGGAGCTCCCATTATTTTCCGGGCCGCCTTTAAGCCTACTCCTTCTATCGCCGCTCCTCAAAAAACTATAAACCGCAAAGGAGAGCCTATGGAAATCCGGATCAAAGGACGCCATGATCCTATCATTGTACCCCGGGCCGTAGTCGTGGTAGAATCCATGGCAGCTCTTGTGATCTTAGACGCACTGCTGGGATCTATGACTGCGAGAATGGACCGTATCAAAGATTTCTTTGCTCCCTTGCTATAATATTGATAAAAACTGAAAAATCCAGGTTTTCATTTATAATTATTAAGAAAATCTTTCGTTTTTGCACATGTCACTTTTTAATATTGTAATCTATATTTACAGCATAAGACAGGAGAATCAAACATGGAAATGAATCACATTTTAATCGTGGAAGATGACAAAGATATCAGAGAGGGCGTGGGAATCTATCTGAAAAGCCAGGGATATCAGGTCTTCATGGCCGCTGACGGTATAGAAGGTCTGGAAATGCTGGAAAAAGAGGAAATCCATCTGGCCATCGTGGACATTATGATGCCCAGAATGGATGGAATCACTATGACCATGAAGCTCAGAGAAAAACACGATTTCCCTGTTATCATGCTCTCAGCGAAATCAGAAGAAGTAGATAAAGTCATGGGGCTGAACATCGGCGCAGACGACTATGTAACAAAACCGTTCACTCCCATGGAATTGATGGCGAGAGTGAATTCCCAGATGCGCCGCTACCGCCGCTTTATGGAAAAGCTCCAGGAAAAAGAGGAGAAAAACGCGGATACTGTCTATGCGATAGGCGGACTGGAAGTCAATGAAAGCACTTTCGAAGTACGTGTAGACGGCGCTCCCGTCAAAATGACTCCTATGGAGTTTAAGATTCTTCTGTTGCTGATAAAAAATCCTGGGAGGGTTTTCTCGGCAGATGAGATTTATGAGCGGGTATGGAATGAACGCGCAGTAAATACCGAAACTGTCATGGTCCATGTCCGGAATATCCGGGAAAAAATCGAGATCAACCCTAAGGAGCCAAAATATTTAAAGGTGGTGTGGGGAGTTGGATATAAAAT
>DWUX01000205.1 GCA_019120545.1 Candidatus Blautia stercoripullorum
TGCTAGTTTGATGCCCCGTATGCTTGCATCGGGGTCTTTGACTTGATAAGATGTTCTGCTCTGCTTCCTGCCAGATCGTCTTAGCAAATAAGAGAAAGGATTCTTGCGTGCCAGAGGATTTTTTGATAGTATTTTATCAGAATAGATACGGGAGTGCCTGAGACCCAGCCGGCAGGTATTCCCATTTGATACAGAGGGGACAGACAGATGAGCAGAATATTAGTGATCGAAGATGACCAGCTTTTAAATGGAGGACTTTGCTTTAATCTTCAGAATGCAGGGTATGAGACCATACCGGTATATGATCTGAAAAACGCCTATCCGGTGGTAAAATCCCAGAAATTTGATCTTATGCTGCTGGATGTAAATCTTCCTGACGGCAACGGATTTGATTTTGCCAGAGAGATACAGGGATTTAACCAGAAGCCCCTGATCTTTCTTACCGCCCATGAACTGGATGAAGAAGTGGTGGAAGGCTTTTCTCTGGGAGCGGATGACTATATTACAAAACCTTTTAATGTACAGATTGCCATGCAGAGGATCCAGGCGGTCCTGAGGCGGACTATGGGAAAGAAAGAAGAGCATCTTTACCGTTGCGGAAATCTTGTGATCGATTTTGAGACCAGGACTGTGACAAAATCAGGAGAAAATCTGTCTCTGACGCCTACAGAATTTAAACTTCTCTATGTATTTGTAAAGAATGAGAACATGGCGCTTACCAGAAACCTTCTTCTGGAAAAACTCTGGGACAGCGAAGGAAACTTTGTGGACGAACATACTCTGACTATCAATATCAGCCGTCTGAGAGCCAAGATCAAAGACGCCCAGTATAAATATATAAAGACACTTTATGGTATGGGATATCAATGGATAGGAGCGCAGAATGAATAGAAAAATAAGTGCGGATACATTAGTCATGGCGGCGGCCATAGGAGCCTGCGTCCTGTTTCTGGCTGCCACGGCATGTTTTGGAGAAAAAAACTATTTTACATTTCTGTGCTATGGCTTCGGAGTGCTTATGCTCATTCTGATCCTGGCGCTATATGGGATCTTCCGAAAGGCATTTATTAAGTTCTCAGAAAAAGTATGCGGCCAGGTGGAAGAACTTACTAAAGGAAATTTCCAGAACTCAGATCCAGAGGAGGATACCCTTACTTCTAAGATTGAAATGAAACTGGATAAGCTGTCAGATGTGATTCATTCGTCTTTAAGTACTCAGGAATTTCAGAAGCAGGAGGTTCAGCAGATGGTGTCAGATATTTCCCACCAGCTGAAAACCCCAATTGCCAATATCACTATGTACAGTTCTATGCTGGATTCTGGGAATTTTTCCAGCGAGCAGAGAAAACAATTTGCCCAGGTTATTGAAAACCAGGTGAAAAAGCTGGAATTTCTGGTGGATTCTCTGATGAAAATGTCCCGGCTGGAAACCTCCCTGATCCATCTGGAGATAAAACCGGCCAGGATCTTTGACACTCTATTTCAGGCCTTGTCTCAGGTAGGAGCGAAAGCGGAATTTAAAGAGATTCAGTTAGAATGCAGCTGTGACCAGGATCTGATGGTGCCTCATGACGCCAAATGGACCCAGGAAGCTCTGTTTAACATCCTGGATAATGCAGTGAAATATACCCCTGAAGGGGGCAGGATCACTGTGAACACAGAAGTGTGGGAAATGTTTACCAAGATTGATATTTCCGATACAGGGATCGGTATTGCCAGAGAACATTATGAGGATATTTTTAAGCGGTTTTACAGGGAGGGAAAGGTTCATCTGGAGGAAGGAATAGGAATCGGGCTGTACCTAAGCCGGCAGATCATTACCCAACAGGGAGGCTATATAAAAGTTTCCTCAAAAGAAGGTAAAGGGACTACTTTTTCAGTATTTTTGCCTAATTTACATGAAAGAAAGTAAAAGATTATGATTCAGTAAAAAAATGACGTTTCATCACTGCCTTCGGGTAATGATGAAACGTCGTTTTTGGTTAACAGGATCCCTTGGACTCACAAGTTATTCATCTCTTTTCAGCCGTTCCATCAGGCCTGCTTTCGTGAAATGCCGATAGCACAGAAGTGTGATCCCTGCCGGAACCGCCAGTACAAAGAGGCTCCACAAAAGAAGAGGGACCAAAGGCAGATGGTAGGGCAGGACCGAAGGCGAGGAGAGAAAAAGAAACCGATACAGGAGAAAATTCATTCCCGCACCCAGGATCCAGGAAATGATCAGAGGCATTCGGCACATATACAGGCACTCGTAAAGGAGCATTTTTTTAATCTCTTTCCTGGTCATTCCTACTGCCTCAAAAAGTGCCAGCTCCCGGTTCTGAGTGACCATTTTGTTCAGCGTAGAGTTTAAGAGGTTCAGAACACTGAAGATGACCACGATAAGGGTTGCCCCTACAAAGAGAAGCAGAAAGATACGGTTCTGTCTGACAAGCTCCTGATGGTAATCCTGGTAGGAATCTATAAGGACCAGAGGACAATCCCTGGTAAACTCTTTCAGATACTGCTCCAGTTGGGGAGAGGCTATATGATCTTGGGTAGTGATGTATACCATACTGACGGTATTGATATCCGGATACATCTTTTCAAATACAGAGACAGGCACCAGGAAACTGGTATTCAGAGGCACATAATCCTCTGAGAATTTCGGATCAATGGATCCTGCCACAGGAAGTGAAATGTTATCATAACCGCTGCCATTGTAATAATTCAGAGAAAGACTGCCTTTCTGAAAATAATCGATACCATAGTAATAGATAGGATTGTAGAGCACACTTCCACTCTCCTCCAGTTCTTCATAGGTCAGACTGCTGTCTGACAGATAGGGCTTCATAAGAGAAAATATTTCTTTATCAAATGCGATCAGATTTGTGGATTCGGAACCCTGATCTGTAAGAACATTAACAAATTCTTCATGAAGGGGAAAGACTCTTTCCACATCTGAAAAGGAACCGAGCTTTTCCAGAAAATCCCGGCTGAAAACATTTTGTTCCTGATATTCGATCAGTTCTGTATCGGAAGAATTCAGGTATTCAGAGTTAAAGGAAAGAATATAATCCGCATCTTGAAAATATCCGGAATGTACTCTAAGGTCAATGTCCCAAAAGCTTATATAAGCAGCAGTAAGGAGAAAGAAAATACCTCCTGCCACCATAGAAAGCCTGGTAAAAAACATTTTCTTACGATTTATTCTTGCCCGTATTTTCCCCAGAGAGCGGCAGGAAAGCCTGCCGGAAAAGGGCAGATCAGAGTTTTCCTGCCAGGTAAGAGCCTTCCAGGGAGTGATCCTGGAAGCAATCTTTGCCGGCTTTTGCAGAAAAGCCATGAGAAAAATATAGGAACAGAGAAATACTGTCAGCCCCATGCCGGCCATATAAGTCGGACTCCATTGACCTGTTACAGCGCCGGCCAGGAGCATACCGGGCAGGATTCCGGTCAGACTGCCTATAAGACATAACAGAGAACTTTCCAGGTTTACCATCCGCCGGATCTGTCTGGCAGTCATTCCCAGAGTCTGCATCTGTCCGAAAGCCTGTATCCTGGACATGATAGAGATATAGAAAATACTGTAGATCACCAGCAGGCCAATGACCAGCACCAGCAGGTCCAGAAAAAAATAGACCAGGATCACAGAGGGAGTAAGGGGATTGGTATCAATACTGTAGTAATTGGGAGCTATCTGACTATCCGGAATCCCGTATTCCTCACCGATCTTAGCCAAAAGGGCAGAGGATTTTTCAAAACCTCCGGAAAGGAATTCCGGCTTCAGCCAGATCTTCAGGCTGAAATCTTTGCCTGTAAATAGGGGACTGGTTTGGGCGAAGGAAG
Organism: Candidatus Blautia stercoripullorum; assembly: GCA_019120545.1. Taxonomy (GTDB): domain Bacteria; phylum Bacillota; class Clostridia; order Lachnospirales; family Lachnospiraceae; genus Blautia; species Blautia stercoripullorum. The sequence goes on from DWUX01000205.1 coordinate 3,829, forward strand.
CAGATACATAAAAGTCCGGAATGCTGGTTCCTAAGGCTGCTTTTGTAATGCCGCAGACCTGAAAGACGTACTCTTTTTCCTTTTTGTCAAAAAAGGAAAGGGTATCTCCACAGGAAGCCTGGATCTTTTTTGCCAGGACAGCGTCCAGAAGGATTTCATCTTCCTTTTCCGGGAGACGGCCCTCTAGAATTTCATAGTCCGGGGAAGTTTTTCCAGGTATTTTCTCATAGACAGGCCTGGCATATGTTCCTCCCAGTTCTCCCAGAGCTCCGTATTTTTCCAGAAGGACTTTTTTAAAATGGAGATCCTTGACTAAAGCAGCGATTTCTTCTTTCGTCAGGGAGGTAAAAACTGCGTGTTCCTCACCGGAAAAATCTTCATAGGTATTCAGATAATCCAGGGTATTGACACAGGGCAGAAAAGTCATGACAAAGGTACAGGTACAGATTGCAAATAAAATGCAGAAGGTGCGGAACCTGTTGACTTTTAAGGCTTTGAACACCAGCTTCCAGGCAGGTTTTCGGTTATTATTAGCAATTAAAGACATGGCTCTCCCCACTTTCTCTCTACAATATGGCCGTCTTCGATATGAATGATACGGTCTGCCATCTGGGCGATCTCGTCGTTGTGAGTGATCATTACAATAGTCTGATGGAACCGCATACTGGAAGATTTCAGCAGGCCCACCACTTCCAGACTGGTACGGGAATCCAGGTTTCCGGTAGGTTCGTCACACAGAAGGATAGAGGGCTTTACCGCCAGAGCCCTGGCAATGGCAACCCTCTGCTGCTGGCCGCCGGAGAGCTGGGTCACATTTCTTTCCAGCTTATCCTGGATCCCTAGCCAGCAGGTGATCTCCTGGATAAATTCTTTATCCGGCTGGTTCCCGTCAATCTCAATAGGAAGAACAATATTTTCATATACATTCAGCATGGGGATCAGATTATAATTCTGAAAAACAATGCCGATATTCCTTCTGCGGTAAATAGAGGCCTGTTCCGGAGAAAGTTTCGATAACTCTCTTCCTGCCACAAGCACCTGGCCGCTGTCCGGAGCGTCCAGCCCGCCCATCATATGGAGAAGGGTAGATTTGCCGCTTCCGCTGGCCCCTACAATGGCGGTAAAAGTCCCCTCCTCAATAGTCAGTGAAATATGGTCCAAAGCTTTTACCAGAGAAAAGTCTTTCCCATAGGATTTGCATAAATCTTTTATTTCTATAATCGTTCCCTTATTCATCAGAACCTCCTTTAAAGCCACAGTTTCCGGGAATATTTTTTACTATACTTACTCTACCATAGAATCCTATCAGGAATGTCTCAGACTTTCAAATAAAATCTCTCGATTTTGTAAC
>DWUX01000206.1 GCA_019120545.1 Candidatus Blautia stercoripullorum
GGCAGGCGGCGTAGCTGTTATCCGTGTAGGCGCAGCTACAGAGACAGAAATGAAAGAAGCAAAACTCCGTATGGAAGACGCTCTTAACGCTACAAGAGCAGCAGTTGAAGAAGGTATCATCGCAGGAGGCGGATCTGCATACATCCATGCTTCTAAAGAAGTTGCAAAAGAAGTTGAAAAACTGGAAGGCGACGAGAAGACAGGCGCAAGAGTTGTACTGAAAGCTCTGGAAGCTCCTCTGTATCATATCGCAGCAAACGCAGGTCTGGAAGGCTCTGTAATCATCAATAAAGTAAGAGAATCTGAAGTTGGCGTTGGCTTCGATGCTCTGAAAGAACAGTATGTGGATATGGTAAAAGAAGGAATCCTGGATCCTGCCAAAGTTACCAGAAGTGCACTGCAGAATGCTACAAGCGTAGCAGGAACACTCCTTACTACAGAAGCAGTTGTTTCTACTATTAAAGAGGAAACACCGGCTGCACCTGCAGGCGCTCCAGGAATGATGTAATCTCCGAAAAAGCGGGTTAAAAATGTGATGTGCTCCCTTTCAGGCAGACAAGTAGTAAAATCTGAACTTGTTGCCGGAAAGGGAGCTTTTTGTTTCTTGCAACAGATTTTCTTTTGTGATACACTGAGTATCAGAACATATGAATTAACAGGAGGAACGTAAGATGACAGACATGTATTCGGAGCTGCTCATAAAGAAGGAGCCTACCGGAAAGGACCAGGCGCTGAAAATCCTGATCATCGCCCTTATTGTGCTTAGTGCTGCCGCCGGATTGTTCGTTATTCCTTTGGCGTGGATATTGACCATCGCTTTAGGTGTGGCGGCATATTTTATCCTGCCCCTTCTCGATCTGGAATACGAGTATGTATTTGTAAACGGCGAGCTGGATATTGACAGGATCGCTTCCAAAGCAAAGAGAAAGAGAATGAAGAGCTTTGATCTGGCCAAAATGGAGATCATGGCGCCGGTAAATTCTCACAGAATGGATTATCAGAATCATAATACAAATATGAAAGTTCTGGACTTTTCATCAGGAAATCCTCAGCATAAAATTTTTGCAATGATCATTGCAGACGACAACAGTGTTTGTAAAGTGCTTCTGGAGCCGGACAGGGAATTGATCAATAATATTGCGAAAAGCTGTCCGAGAAAAGTTTTTCTGGATTGACAGTTTTGTCGTAATTTGTTATATTACTGTACTATAAACAAATTGAAGGGAGAATGAAAATGGGTAAGATTATTGGCGAAGGCATTACTTTTGATGACGTTCTGCTGGTTCCGGCATATTCAGAAGTAATTCCAAATCAGGTTGATTTGTCAACATGGCTTACAAAGAAAGTGAAATTAAACATACCGATGATGAGTGCAGGTATGGATACTGTTACTGAGCACAGAATGGCGATTGCCATGGCAAGACAGGGCGGTATTGGAATCATTCACAAAAATATGTCTATTGAAGAGCAGGCAGATGAAGTAGATAAGGTAAAACGTTCTGAGAACGGCGTCATTACGGACCCATTTTTCCTGTCTCCGGAACATACTCTGGCAGATGCCAATGATTTAATGGCGAAGTTCCGTATTTCCGGCGTGCCCATTACAGAGGGAAAGAAACTGGTGGGTATTATCACAAACAGGGATTTAAAATTTGAGGAAGATTTTTCCAGAAAAATCAAGGAGTGTATGACCTCCGAGGGGTTGGTCACAGCCAGAGAAGGCGTTACTCTTGAAGAGGCTAAAAAGATCCTTGCAAAATCCAGAAAAGAAAAACTCCCCATTGTAGATGAAAACTTCAACTTAAAAGGTCTCATTACGATTAAAGATATTGAAAAACAGATCAAGTATCCACTGTCTGCAAAAGACGAGCTGGGAAGACTTCTCTGCGGCGCTGCTGTAGGTATCACAGCTAATGTTATGGCCAGAGTAGACGCTCTGGTGAAAGCCCATGTGGATGTAGTGGTAGTAGATTCCGCTCACGGACATTCTGCAAATATTATCAGAACATGCCGGGAGATCAAGGAGAAATACCCGGATCTTCAGCTGATCGCAGGAAATGTGGCTACAGGAGAAGCTACAAAAGCTCTGATCGACGCAGGAGTAGACGCTGTAAAAGTAGGTATCGGACCTGGATCTATCTGCACCACCCGTGTGGTTGCCGGTATCGGTGTTCCTCAGATCACCGCTATCATGGATTGCTATGAGGCTGCAAAAGAGTCCGGAATCCCTATTATCGCGGACGGAGGAATCAAGTATTCCGGAGATATGACCAAAGCGATCGCAGCGGGAGCCAATGTATGTATGATGGGAAGCATCTTTGCAGGCTGTGATGAAAGCCCGGGAGAATTTGAACTTTACCAGGGAAGAAAATATAAAGTTTACAGAGGCATGGGGTCTATCGCTGCTATGGAAAACGGAAGTAAAGACCGTTATTTCCAGGAAGATGCTAAAAAGCTGGTGCCGGAAGGCGTAGAAGGCCGTGTGGCTTATAAGGGACATGTAGAAGATACAGTGTTCCAGCTGGTAGGCGGTATCCGTTCCGGTATGGGCTACTGTGGAGCAAAGGATATTGAGACATTAAAGAGAACAGGAAGATTTGTAAAGATTTCTTCTGCTTCTCTGAAGGAATCTCATCCTCATGATATTCATATCACCAAGGAAGCTCCTAACTATAGCATCGATGAATAAAGAAGAAAATATAACAGGATTTCCCATACTTTGGAGATGAGAATAAAGCAGAGGGGTTGCTGCACAGTGCGGCGGTCTCTCTGCTTTTTTACATACAGAGGATGACTGCTATGGAGAATAAACAAAGATATACAAAAAGAAGGAATATAAAGGAGAAAAAAGGAAAAAGGCGGGGATTTTCCAGGCCGGCTTTGTGGGGCGGGGCAGTCCTGGCGGTTCTGGTTCTTTCGGCAGGAGGAAACCGAATCCTGGGAGCAATAGAGGAGTACCGGCTGCTGGAAGCCCGGAATGAGTCCTTTGCAGGAGCGCCGCCCTTTGATGTGGAGCTTTTGGATATTAATGAATATTCCAGACCTGGAATTCCTTTGGAACAGATCAATGGAATCGTCATTCACTATACTGCAAATCCAGGAAGCACAGCCCAGAATAACAGAGATTATTTTAACAGTCTTAAGGACAGCCATGAAACAAAGGTAAGCAGCCATTTTGTGGTGGGGATCCAGGGAGAGATCATTCAGTGTATTCCTACTTCTGAAATTGCCTATGCCTCTAATTCCAGAAATTCGGATACTTTGTCTATTGAATGCTGCCATACAGATGAGACAGGAAAATTTACAGAGGCTACCTATACTTCCCTGGTAAGGCTGACGGGATGGCTCTGTTATAGATTTAATCTGACCAGTGAAGATGTGATCCGGCATTATGATGTAACGGGAAAGATATGTCCGAAGTATTATGTGGAGCATCCTGATATGTGGGAAAAGTTTAAAGAAGATGTTGAGAAACAGATCCAAGTAGTAGAACAGGAGGTAGGAGTTTGAAATTTACAAACGGATACTGGCTTTTAAGAAAGGAAATGGAACCTGCATATGCGGTAGAGTATGCAGGTCATAAGATTGAAGGCAATACATTGACGGTATATCTTCCCGGTAAACATATTACCGGAAGAGGGGACTGCTTAAATATTCCCATGCTGACCCTGACCCTTTCCAGTCCAATGGAAGGAGTCATTAAAGTCTCGGCAGTACACCATGCAGGGACATTGTATAAGGGACCCTTTGCCCAGGTGAACCAGGAAAAAACTCAGGTGGAAATCACAGAGACAGATACCCAGGTGATCTACCGTTCAGGAACACTGAAAGCAGTGATCGACAAGGCTCCGGCAGGATATAAGCTGGCATTCTATGAAGGAGAGAAATTCCTCACCGAGTCCAGCTTCCGGAACCTGGCTCATATGTATAATCATAAGACAGAGAAGTCCTATATGCTGGAACAGCTTTCTATTGATGTGGACGAATATATCTATGGCCTGGGAGAACGGTTTACGCCCTTTGTGAAAAACGGACAGATCGTGGAAATGTGGAATGAGGACGGCGGAACCGCCAGTGAGATCTCCTACAAGAATATTCCTTTTTATATCACAAATAAGGGATACGGCGTTTTAGTGGACAACTTAGGAGATGTATCCTTTGAGATTGCCAGTGAAAAAGTAGAACGGGTACAGTTTTCCGTGGAAGGGGAACGGCTGGATTATTATTTTATCAGCGGCTGCAGTCCCATGGGAACGGTAGAGAAATATACAGATCTTACCGGAAAGCCGGCTTTGCCTCCCGCCTGGTCTTTCGGCCTTTGGCTGACAACTTCCTTTACTACAAACTATGATGAGGAGACTACTTCCAGTTTTATACAGGGAATGGCGGACAGAAATATTCCCCTTCATGTATTCCATTTTGACTGTTACTGGATGGACGCCTATGAGTGGTGCAACTTTACCTGGGATCCAAAGACATTTCCCGATCCAAAAGGAATGCTCAAGAGATACCATGACCGGGGGCTGAAGATCTGTGTCTGGATCAACCCTTATATCGGACAGAAATCCTCTCTGTTTAAAGAAGGAATGGAAAAAGGCTATCTGGTAAAGAAAAAAGACGGCAGTGTCTGGCAGTCAGATCTGTGGCAGCCTGGTATGGGACTGGTGGACTTTACCAATCCTGAAGCGGCAGTCTGGTATCAGGAAAAGCTGAAAACTCTTCTGGATATGGGTGTGGACTGCTTTAAGACAGATTTTGGAGAGCGGATACCGGTGAAGGATATTGAATATTTCGATCATTCTGATCCTGTAAAGATGCATAACTACTATACTTACCTTTATAATAAGACTGTGTTCCAACTTCTGGAAAGAGAACGGGGACAAGGCGAAGCAGTGCTTTTTGCCCGTTCAGCTACAGTAGGAGGACAGCAGTTCCCGGCACACTGGGGCGGCGACTGTTCTGCCACCTATGTTTCTATGGCAGAGACTCTCAGAGGAGGATTATCTCTTTCTTTAGGAGGTTTTGGATTCTGGAGCCATGATATCAGTGGATTTGAGAGTACTGCAACCCCGGACATCTACAAGAGATGGTGCCAGTTCGGATTGTTGAGTTCTCACAGCCGTCTCCACGGTTCCGGATCCTACCGTGTTCCATGGCTTTTTGATGAGGAAGCCTGTGATATCCTCCGGGAGTTTGTAAATCTGAAATGCCGGCTGATGCCTTATATTTATGGGCAGGCTGTGAAATCTCACGTAAAGGGAACTCCCCTCCTTCGTCCTATGTTCCTGGATTTCCCCCGGGACAGAGCCTGCGATACTTTGGAACGCCAATATATGCTGGGAGATTCTCTGCTAGTAGCTCCAGTCTTTAAAGAATCCGGAGAAGTGGATTATTATCTGCCGGAGGGAACCTGGGTGAATATTATTACCGGAGAACAGAAAACAGGAGGAAGATGGCTAAAAGAAACACATGATTATCACTCTCTGCCGGTTATGCTCCGGCCCAATAGTATCCTGCCTGTGGGAAATAATGACCAGGTTCCGGATTATGACTTTGCAGATCAGGTAACTCTCCTGATCGGAGAATTTGAAGAAGAAGCTCAGACCTGCATAGAGATTCCGGATGCCAAGGGAAATACTGTAATGAAGGTACAGGCCAGAAGACAGGGAGAGGAAATCCTTCTTTCAGTAGAAGGGGGAAAGGGAAAATTCCAGGTCAGAAACCTGGGAAGCCAGACTGTTAAAATAGAGGAAAGTTAAGAGGATAAAAGAATGGCAGGAAACTCGGAACTGCTCTTAGTTCTGAGTTTTGGCATCTCGGCCATAGATTCAAAGGAGATTGAACGGTAGAAAATAGAATTTTTGGAATTTGGGCCGTAGATTCAAAGGAGATTGAACGGTAGAAAATGGAGTTTTTGGAATTCCGGCCGTGGTTTTAAAGGAGATTGAACGGTAGAAAATGGAGTTTTGGAATTCCAGCTGTAGATTCAAAGGAGATTGAACGGTAGAAAATGGAGTTTTTGGAATTCCGGCCATAGATTCAAAGGAGATTGAACGGTAGAAAATAGAGTTTTGAGAATTTCAACTGTAGTAAAGGAATGGAAAGCTGCGGCATTAAGCAAAACAGAGAATGCTTAATGCCGCAGCTTTTAATCTATTCATAAGTGTTAGTCCAGATTCAGTTTTTTTGTAAGAATGTACCGGCTTCCAAAGTAGAATACCACCGATAAAACCAGATACCAGGCAAGCATGAATATCATCTGTGCAGTTCCGTTTCCTCCCGTACTGGAAATTACTTCTCCGCTGTCAGTAGTAACCACTATACTGATGGGATTCAAAGGCGGTACTACAAACATTAAGATGAGCATAATAATAGTCTGTCCGATATTGATCCCAAAGAAAGATACAACGGCTCCCAGAGTCTTATGAGTTTTAAACAGGCTTCCCAGACAGATGGAAAACAGGATTAAGGCAGTGGAGTAGAAGAAATATTCTATGATTATTCCCAAGACCACCGTAATGGTTTTTGCCATAACGCCAAAGCCTTCAAAGCCCAGGAGACTTGTGAAGAACATCTGAAAGCCGGCTATGATATCCGGCATGGTATCCGGATAGCTGATCAGTATCAGGATGGACAGGGCCACGCATAAAAAATCGATGGCTGACCAGGTCCAGAATACCAGAATCTTGGACCAGAGAAGTTTATCTGAAGATACAGGCAAGGTGTTGGTAAGGTAGCCTTCATCGGAAAATAAGCTTTTCTGCATCCGTACTGCAAGATAAAGAATAGTTGCCAGAACAATACCTACGATGAAGATCACATAGATCAGGATGTAAGCTATTGCTCCCATGCCGAAAATAGTAGTGGAGAGGGAAAGGTGGGTGTCTATATCTGCACCGGCTCTGGAACTGAAGTTTTCAGCAATGGCAATGGCCAGTCTTCCGATGATGCTGTAGACCAGCAATACTCCATGCAGGATCAGAAGAAGCATGGAGACAGATTTCCAGTCATATTTATATAATTTCTTTAACATTTGAATACCTCCCTGAACAGAGCATCCACAGATTTTCCCTGATTAAAGCGAATGTTTTCTACACTGTCCACCATGCGGATATGTCCGTTCTGAATAAAAACCACATCATCCAGTATATTTTCTACATCAGAAATCAAATGTGTGGATATAATAATGGTAGCATTTTCGTCATAGTTTTGAATAATAGTAGAGAGGATGTAATCCCTGGCAGCAGGGTCTACTCCTGCTATGGGTTCGTCCAGACAGTACAGACGGGCCCTGCGGCTCATAACCAGGATCAGCTGAACCTTTTCCTTTGTACCTTTAGACATGGTGCGGAGCCTGTCGGAAGGATTGATATTCAGTCTCTTCAGCATATCGTAAGCCCTGGCCTTGTCAAAGTCTTCGTAGAAGTCCTGAAAAAAATCGATAATGTCGCAGACTTTCATCCAGGAATTCATGTAAGTTCGCTCTGGAAGATAGGAAACAAACTTTTTCGTTTCTACCCCCGGTCTCAGACCATCTATAAAGATCTGCCCTTCTGTAGGGACAAGAAGACCATTGAGAAGTTTGATCAGAGTAGTCTTTCCGCTGCCGTTAGGTCCGAGAAGTCCTATGATCTTTCCTGGCATCAGAGAAAAGGAAATCTGATCCAGGGCAGTTTTGCCGCCGTAGCGTTTGGTAAGGCCTTTACATTCTAAAATAGGGTTCATGACTGCTCCTCCTTTTCAATTTTTTCAATAAGCTGTATAGTGGCTTTTTTTGTAAAGCCGATATACTCCATTTTTTTCAAAAATTCCTTTACCTGTTCAGAAGCAATTGTGTTTTTTGTCTGTTCTATCATTGTCAGATCCTCCGTGATAAACCGTCCGCTGGTCCGCTGGCTGTATAGAAGCCCTGTGCGTTCCAGCTCAGACAAAGCCTTTTGCATAGTATTAGGATTTACTCCGGCATCCTGGGCAAGATCTCTTACCGAAGGAAGCTTGCTGCCGGGAAGGTATGTGCCGGAAATAATATCCATAGTGATCCTTTCCATAATCTGAGGATAAATGGGAAGGTTGGAATCCAGATTCCAAGGCATATGTGGGACACCTCCTTTTGCTGAACGTGTTGTATATCTGTATTATTGTACTAATTGCTTAATACAATAATACGAGGCGAATAAAGATTTGTCAATAAAAAATTTAGAAAATCTTTGCAGAGAATTAAAATTTCTCAAGAAAATAAGCATTGCATTTCAAGAAATGTATGTTACAATGATGGTACATGGAGAATAAGGGTGATAATATGAATTTATACGAAGCAATTTTTCTCAGAAAATCTGTGCGGAGCTATGAGATGGAACCTGTAAGTGCAGAAGTTCTCCAGGAGATCAGAGAATTTTATGGGGAGATTGAAGGACTGAATCCTGGAATCCACACGGAGATTTCTATTATAGATAATACCAGAGGAAAGAATAAAGTGATGCATCTGCTGGGAGTGAAGGCTCCATATTACCTGGCGTTCTATTCTGAAGAGAAGGATCTGGCCCAGATGAACGCAGGGTATATTCTGGAGCAGATCGCGCTGTTTTTATGTACCAAGGGATTAGGTACTTGTTTCCTTGGCAGTGTTAAACCCAAAATGGGAAATCTCCGGAAAGGAAATATGAAATTTATTATTATGCTGGCTTTTGGTAAGAGTAAAGGAAGCTATACCAGAAAGGCAGTAGATGCCAAAAGAATGGATCTTAAAGATTTATGTGTCTATAAAGAAGTCCCCAGACAATGGATGAAGCAGCTTCTTCAGGCAGCCCGTCTGGCGCCGTCCAGTATGAACAGCCAGCCTTGGCGGTTTGTGGTCTATGATAATCGGATCCATGTATTTGCCAAGAAGCATAACATGAATCATTTAGGAAAATTTGAAGAGTTGAATTTTGGCATTATGTTTTCTCATCTTATGGTAGTTGCAGAAGAACTTTGGCTGGATGTGGATTTGATCCGGCTGGAAGACATTACTCACAAAAACTTTCCGAATAATCAATATGTCCTCAGTGCTATTTTGAGAACATGACAAGAAAGGCCTCCGGAAAAGGAAATACAGATTTCTTTTCCGGAGGCCTTTTAAATTATTTTTCTTTAGACTGAGCAAAAGCCTTTTTTGCCTGGGCGAGAAGTTCCGGATCTGTAAGAAGCTCTAAAACACAGGAAGAAAGGATTTTTCCGGCAGTAAACATTCCTTTATGCGCTATGGAAGACTTCCCTTGGGCCGTTACTGTCCAGTGGTGAAGGGGGGAACCGCTGGCATAGCAGCAGATCATAAAAGCAGAACAGGGAAGAATCTGGCTTACGTTTCCTACATCTGTGGAAATCCCGGTTTTTCTGGAAGGGGAAAGATCCGGCACAGGATCAATAGCCAGGTCCGCATCCGGCAGATTTCCATAGGGAACAAATTTTTTTGCGTAGGCTTCTTCTGCAGGGGTATAGGATGGAACAAAAAGCTGCAGATATTTTAGGACAAGCTGATCTAAAACAGGATTAGGTAGGAGGCTGTCATAGACACAGGCAGTCTTGATATCAACGGAAGTTTCTGTCATCAGAGCGGCTCCTCTGGCAATATTGTCTACCCGTTCTCTCAGCAGCCGGGCATCTTCCCCTCTGGGAGCGCGGACCGCATAAAAAAGCTGGGCTTTGGCCGGGATGATATTAGGGGCAGTTCCGCCTGCGTCTGTATAGGCATAGTGGACTCTGGCTTCGTCGATCATATGCTCCCGGAGATAGTTGACTCCTACGTTCATTAATTCACAGGCGTCCAGCGCGCTGCGTCCAAGGTGGGGAGCCTGGGAGGCATGGGCGCTGGTTCCGTGAAAAGTATAATAGACACGATGATTTGCCAGAGCCTGGTTGAAGATTCCGGATTTATAATGGGGATGCCAGGAGAAAGCGGCGTCCACCTGATCAAAGAAGCCCTCCTCGATCATATAGGCTTTTCCGGCTGCATTTTCTTCCGCCGGACAGCCAAAGTACAGGATGGTTCCGGAAAGCTGTTCCCGTTTCATAATATCTTTCAAAAAAAGAGCCGCTGCCAAGGCTCCGCAGCCCAGAAGATTATGGCCGCATCCATGTCCGGCCGGAGCATCCAGAGGGGCGGGAGAAGAAACATCTGCTTTTTGAGCCAACCCCGGAAGCGCATCGTATTCTCCTAACAGACCGATCACAGGCTTTCCATTTCCCCAGCGGGCTGTAAAAGCAGTAGGAAGCTTAGAAGAGGGAACTGAAACCGTAAATCCCTGTTCCTCCAGAACGGATTTCAGCAAAGCGCAGGAACGGTACTCCTGAAAAGCAGTTTCGGCATATTCCCAGATGGAATCTGCGGTGGAAATAATCAGAGACTGATATTTATTAATCAGTGCAGTAAAGTCAATATCTGAAATATTCATGAGATGATTGTTCCTCCTTTTTTGATATGTTATGATAATTAATCATAACATATAGAAATAAAAAGGGGTGAGAAAAGAAGTAGAAATGGAAAATTAGGCACAAAAAAAGCGCGAGACGGGACTCGAACCCGCGGCCTCGACCTT